>NZ_JCAMRN010000089.1:0-18289 GCF_059620965.1 Geobacter sp. PheSNFMC | reverse complement strand
CGCCGAACGCGTTCGGCGCCTCTTGGACACGTGACAAGCCTGAATTTGGGTGCTGCGAGTAGCACCAAGGGTACTACACTTCCAAAAGAATGCAACTCAGGCAGATGATTGACGCGTTAATTCCAGTTGATAGCGGCCATTGGCCGGCGGCATTCTCCAGGCCTGAACTGAAGCGTTTCTGGCAGGGACTTGAACGTGCAGGGGAACGTGATAACGTTAGGTGTATTTCTACCCGTCCGAAAGGGGAAAACATGAACGAGCCGAAGAATTCACGAGAGGAAGAAGCAGTGGGCAAAACCATCGGCGATTTTGTTGCCGAGGACTACCGGACCGCGGGAGTTTTCGAGAAATACGGGATTGATTTCTGCTGCGGTGGAAATGTCGCGCTTTCTACCGCCTGCCGGCAAAAGGGAGTCGATCCAACCCTGATCTTGCAGGAGATCGAGGCTGCGAAGGCTGAGCCGGTCGCGCGGAGCGAGAACTTTGCGGCGTGGGAACTTCCGTTCTTGGCAGACTATATCGTCACTGTTCACCATGGGTACATCAAAGAGAATGTCGGGCAGATTGTCTCCCATGCCCACAAGATTGCCGAGGTCCATGGCTCTCGGCATCCCGAGCTGACCGAGATCGCCGCCATGTTCGACGGGGTTGCAGCCGATCTGACAGCCCACTTGCGCGAGGAGGAAGAAATCCTTTTCCCGGCACTGAAACGGGCTGACTCGGCAAGAGCGGCAGGGAAGAAGCTGGAGCAACAGGATGTCGACGCAATGAGAGGGAATTTGGCGAAATTGCGCCGAGAGCACGAAGAGGTGGGCGATATGGTTCATGCCATCCGCCGCCTTGCCAAAGATTTTGCGGTCCCCGGCGACGCCTGTAACACCTACGCGGTCACATACAAAAAACTGAAGGAATTCGAGGACGACCTCCATAAGCATGTGCACCTCGAAAACAATATCCTTTTTCTGAAAGCAGAAAGATATCTGGTTCCCCCGCTGGCATGAGGGTGTGACGGGTTGGGTGCCTGTCGGGCTTGCCGTTCTGGGACGGCCTGGGGCGGAATTCGGCATAAACCTGCCGACACTGCGGCATGCTCACATCTGTTGCTGGATGCAGGCTCGCTTAAAAGGAGAACGCGGGCACGTGGTGACTCCCTCGATGATGGCATGGCCGTAGCTGGCGACCATCTGCGTCAAAATCTGCGTCAAACATGCTTACGTGAGGTGAGGAGGCAAGTCGTAATTGTCTAACTACTTGAAATAATTGGCGGAGGCACATGGGAATCGAACCCACCTGGGAGTTTTCTCAACCCCCACACCGGTTTTGAAGACCGGGCGGCCCACCAGCGACCGACGTGCCTCCGTGACAGGAGGGCGAAACGGGAAAGACATGCGTAAAATAGAATATTTTCGGGGATAAAACAACATCTATTTTCGGTCGGTTCCCGTTCAGTCGTGTCGGGGGGTCGCGGATATGTAACTTGATGAAACTTGTATTAAATGGTATCACTGGACCATTAGGCGAAACGTTTTACCACGGAGGTATCATGACGAAACGACTGATCAACTCCTGTCTGGTCGGAGTGCTGTTTGCCGTGCTGGCAGCCGGCTCTGCCCTCGCTTCCCCGAAGGAGGCGGCCAAGGAGGAAAGCCCCGAATCGATGATCAAGGCGCTTTTTCCCACGCTGCCCTTGTCGGGCGTGAACAAAACCGCCATCGACGGCCTCTACGAGGTAATTACCGACGGCAACGTCATCTATATCCATCCGAAAACCGGCCATGTCTTTATCGGCAATCTCTTCACCAGGGAAGGCAAGAACCTGACGGCAGAGGCGAGCAGTCGCCTGGTGGCGGAGCGCTACAAGCTCATCACCGCCGCCGACAAGGAGAAGGCGGTGAAGGTGGGCACCGGCAAGTACGAGGTCATCGAGATTACCGACCCCGATTGTCCCTACTGCCGCAAGATGCACGAATACTGGGGGCGCAGGCCGGACGTGACCCGCTACGTGTTCTTCCTCCCCCTTGCCATGCACCCCGATGCCGAGAAAAAGATCCGCTACATCCTGGCAGCAGAGAACAAGGAGCTTGCGTTGTGGGAGGTCTATTCGGGCGAATTGGACAATAAACGCGAGGTGCTCGACGCTCCCCGGGACGACAAGGGGCTGCTTGCCGCCCATATGGCGATCGTGGCCAAGCTGGGCGTGAACTCCACCCCCACCTTCTGGGTGCAGGGAACCTATGTGAGCGGCGCCAATACCCAGCTCATCGAGAAGGTGATCGGCACGTGCAAGACCGCCGAGGGGATGGCTCCCGGTGCCCCCGTCAAGTGCGAGGACGAGGGGCAGAAGAAATAGCGGAGGCCCCGCACTTCCGTGATCCCGCTCAAGGACTACAACCCGACGCGACGCTTGCCAGTGGTGAGCGTCGCGCTCATCATTCTCAATTGTGCCGCGTTCCTGTTCGACCGGTACGCCGGGCACTACGAGCCGCTGCTCGTGGAGACGGCCCGGGGGTTGGTTCGAACGCGGCAGTTCGTTGGAGGGCTTTCGGCGGACTACTCGCTGGTTCCCGCCGAGCTCACCTCCCATCCCCTCCTGGCCTGGCCCACCATCATCACCTCCATGTTCCTCCACGGCAACTGGCTCCACATCGGCTCAAACATGCTCTACCTCTGGATTTTCGGCAACAACGTGGAAGACGTGCTTGGGCGGTTCCGCTTCGTGGTGTTCTATCTGGGCTGCGGCACCGTGGCGGCCCTGGCCCAGGTGGCGAGCGCGCCCGGCTCCGGCATGCCGATGGTGGGGGCCAGCGGCGCCGTGGCGGGCGTCATGGGGGCCTACCTGCTCCTGTTCCCCCATGCGCGGATACTGACGCTGGTGCCGATCATCTTCTTTTTCACCTTCATCGAAGTGCCGGCATTCATCATCATCGGCTGGTGGGTGCTCATCCAGTTCCTGAACGCCAACTGGCTCGGCGGGGGGGAGTTGCGGGGCGGCGTGGCCTACTTCGCCCATATCGGCGGGTTTGTGGCAGGGATCGTGGGGCTCTGGCTTTCCGGGGCGGTGCGCCGGAGGGGCGGACCCTACCGGCGCGGGTAACCGTTCACGGAGATCCGTAGAAAGTGTGGAACCGGGCGGTGCCGCTCATGCGCTCTTCCGACAGGTAGTACCGGTAGAAAAACCGTATGGTCTTGGGCTTGGTCGCCATGGCGGCACGCACCGGTATGGAGAAAGCGGCACGTTCGCCGATGGCGAACTGGTTGGGGAAGAAAAGGAACGTCCCCGCCCCGATGGGGGTTCCCCCGTCGTCCAGCAGGGTGGCAGCCAGTTCCAGATCGTGGATGTAGTAGTAGGTTCTGTTCTCGGCCACGCCGTCGATGGTCGTGCCATTGGCGCCGACAGTGGTCTTCCAGTAAAAGGCAAAGTCGAAGAATTCATATTTGTTCGGGTAGGTATCGGCCGGACGCAACGAACCGGTCGTTTGAGCGCACGCTGCAGTCAGGAGCAGCATCAGGGCGGGCACAAGATGTCTCGCGTGCATGGGACCTCCTTCGAATGGCTGCTGCGCCTTGGAGTGGTGCCGGCGTCGAGACGGTTTTTCGGCTTCTTTGGCGGGCCATGATGTTACTATGCCAAAATTGTGCTACCATTCAACTGCTGAATGTGATGCAGTGCATGAATTCTTTCCATGCCCGGGAGGTACGTTCCAACATCCATGATTGAAGAGTTATTGGTCATCCTTGTCCTTATTCTCGGCAACGGATTTTTTGCCGGCTCGGAGCTTGCCATCATTTCCGCCCGCAAGGGGAGAATTGCCCAACTGGTCGAAGCCGGCGATTCCCGCGCCCAGATTGTGGAACGACTGCAGAATGATCCCCACCGCTTTCTGGCCACGGTTCAGGTGGGGGTGACGGTGGTGGGCTCTCTCGCCTCCGCCGTGGGCGGCGCTGCTGCGGTGCAGTCGGTCAAGCCGCTGCTGCAGGCGGTTCCCGTCGACTTCATCCGCCAGGCGGCAGAGCCTCTGGCCATCGGCTTGGCTGTGGCGCTCATCTCGTATCTTTCCCTCATCTTCGGTGAACTGGTCCCCAAGACCATGGGCCTCCAGTATGCGGACCAGATGGCGCTCCGCGTGGCCAAGCCGATCAATTTCCTGGCAAAGGCCGCCGGGGTGGTGGTCAGTTTTCTCACCATCTCCAACAAGGCGGTGCTCGCCATGATGGGGATCAAGGCCGAGGGGAGCCAGGCGTTCGTCACCCGCGAGGAGGTCCAGCACATCGTTGCCGAGGGGCACGAGGCAGGAGTGTTCAGCGCCACAGAGCAGGAGTACATCAGGAACATCTTCGATTTCACCCACACCTGCGTCCGCGAGGTGATGGTGCCCCGCACCCGCATGGTGGCGCTCGATCTGGCGCGCCCCCGGAAGGAACTGGTCCGGAAGGCGCTGGACAACATGTATTCGCGCTATCCGGTCTACCGCGGGAGCATCGAAAACGTCATCGGCTTCATTCACGGCAAGGACCTGCTGGGGAGGACCGTGACCGATCCGGAGTTTTCCCTGGAGTCGATCGTCCGCCCTCCCTTCTATGTGCCGGAGGGGAAAAAGGTCAACGAGCTCCTCAAGGAGATGCAGCGGCTCAGGATTCACATGGCGCTGGTGGTCGACGAGTATGGCGGCATCAGCGGGCTGGTCACCACGGAGGACCTGCTGGAGGAGTTGGTGGGCGAGATCGAGGACGAGCACGACATCGGCGAGCCAGGCACCGTGCAGCGGCTGCCGGACGGCAGTCTGCTGGTGGACGCCCTCATGTCGATCGGCGACCTGGCAGACCTGCTCAAGATCAAGCTGGCAGAGGATGTTCCCTATGACACTCTTGCCGGCCTCATTCTCGACCAGTTGGGACGCTTCCCCGAGCGGGGCGAGACGGTGGAGTGGGACCGCTTCAGCCTCATCTGCGAGGAGGTCAAGCGGACGGCGATCGTCAAGGTGCGCATCGTGGAAAATCTGCCGTCCCAGGCAGGGGACGGGCAGCACAGAGCGGAGCAGGAGTAGGCATGGACCGGGGACACTTTTTGGCGCTGCTCGGGTTCCTTACCGTCACCCTCGTGCTGTACCTGGTCTATGCCATTGTGGCGCCGTTTCTGGCACCATTGGGATGGGCCGCGGTCATCGGCGTGCTCACCTTTCCCCTCTATCGGAAGCTCCGGGCCGTGGTCGGCGGCAGGGAGCTGCTGGCCGCGGGAGTAATGACCCCCGCGGTGGTCATCACCCTCGTGGTTCCCGTGATCGGTCTTACGTTCTTCGTCGTCCAGGAGGCAACCCTTGCCTACCAGTTTCTGGAGCGAGTCGCCGCCGACGGGGGAGAGGCGGTGCTGGCCAAGATTCGGGCCCACCACCTGATACACCCCTGGATTACGCGGATCGAGGCCTACACCGGCCCCCTCAGCCTTGAGATCGACACCACCTTCCTCCCCGAGGTAAAGGAGGTGGCGGCCAAGGTTCTCGGCTACTCCAAGGAAGCGGTCAAGAACGCCTTTCTCTTCATCCTCAAGATCATCCTGATGGTGATCGCCCTGTTCTTCATTTATCTCGACGGCGAACGGGTCCAGCGCCGGGTCCTTGCGATCATTCCCCTTCCCGAGCAGCACAAGGCCGAACTTACCGACACCGTCCGCCGGGTGCTCACGGCGGTCATGTTCGGCGTTTTTCTCACCTGCCTGGTGCAGGGCGCCCTGGGCGGCATCGGCCTGTTGGTTGCCGGCATCCCCTCGCCGGTCCTCTTCGGCGCCATGATGGCGGTCTGCGCCCTGATCCCGATGGTGGGGACGGCCCTCATCTGGCTGCCTGCCGCCATCTATCTGCTGCTCAACGGGGAAGTCGCTCGGGGGGTCGGGCTCATGATCTGGGGCTTTGCCGTGGTAAGCTCCATCGACAACGTGATCCGTCCCTTTTTCATCAGCGGCAAAGCCAAGCTGCCGGTGCTCGTCATTGCCATCGGCGGCCTGGGAGGGCTTGCCTCCTTCGGACTGCTGGGGGCCGTTATCGGGCCCCTCGTGCTTGCCCTGTTCCTGGCGCTCTTCGATATGTATCAGAAGGAAATGGCGGGGTCCGACGCTAACGCCGGGCCCCGCCCGGAGGAGGGGTAGGGGAACGGTTTCGTCACACGCGCTGGGCGGCGCGGGCTCTCCGGTTGCCGATGGTGACCGAGGTGATGATCGAGATTGCCAGAACCCCCACGATGGTTCCCAGGGAAAAGATGATGGGGATGTGGTAAATGTCCACCAGCAGCATCTTTACCCCCACGTAGGCGAGGATCACGGACACGCCCAGCTTCAGGTAGACGAACATCTCCATCACGTTGGCCAGCAGGTAGTAGAGGGAGCGGAGTCCCATGATGGCGAACACGTTGGAGGTATAGACGATAAAGGGGTCACGGCTCACCGCCAGTACTGCCGGGATGGAATCAACGGCAAAGATCAGGTCGCTCGATTCCACCATGACCAGGGCCAGGAACAGCGGCGTGGCCGCCCGTACTCCCCCTTTCTTGACGAAAAAACGGTCGTCGCGAATCCGTTTCGTGATCGGCACCAGCTTGCGCACGAGCCGCACCATGGGATTTTTTTCCGGCTCGATCTGTTCCTCTCCGCCGAAGGCCATCTTGAATCCCGTCACCACCAGAATCCCGCCGAACACGTAGATCATCCAGTGGAACCGCTCGATCAGCCCTATGCCTGCCAGGATGAAGATCGCCCGCAATACCAGTGCGCCGATGATACCCCACTTGAGGATCTTGGGCTGGTGGACCTTGGTGATGTGGAAGTAGGAAAAGATCATGATGAAGACGAAGAGGTTGTCCACCGACAGGGACTGTTCGATGAGATAGCCGGTGAAGAACTCCATCGCCTTTGTGGGACCCATCTCGAAGTAGATCCAGGCGTTGAACGACAGTGCCAGCGAAACCCAGACCAGGGTCCAGGTCAGGGCTTCGCGGAACTTGATCTCATGGCTCTTGCGATTGAACACCCCCAGGTCGAGGGCGAAAACAACCAGCATAATGACGGCAAAGCCGACCCACATCATCGTAGTGATTTCCATTCAGGGTAACTCCGGGATCTATGATTGGATAGGGGGGCGGAAGGATGCCGGGTAGCGCTCCTGCCGCCCCGCCGCTGCAAGGGGAGCTAGAAGTTTCTGCTGTACGCCATGGCTTCGAGCCGGGCGATCCGCTCTTCCATGGGGGGGTGGGTGGAGAAGAGCTTGAACAGCGATCCGCCGCTGAGCGGGTTGACGATGAAGAGGTGAGCTGAAGCCGGCGACGCCTGCTGCATCGGGACCATCTGGGATGCCATCTGGAGTTTGCGCAGGGCATTGGCCAGGGACTGGGGGTTGCCGCAGATGCGCGCGCCCGACTCGTCCGCCAGGTACTCGCGGGAGCGGGATACCGCCATCTGGATCAGCATGGCGGCGATGGGGGCGATGATCGCCATGGCCAGGCCGCCGATCATGCCGCCGGCCCCTTCCTCGTCGTCGCTCCGGCCGCCGCCGAATATGGCCGCCCACTGGAGCATGTTGCCGAGCATGGAGATGGCGCCGGCAAAGGTCGCCGCAATGGTGGACACCAGGATGTCGCGGTTTTTCACGTGGGCCAGTTCATGGGCCATGACCCCTTCGAGCTCCTCGGGGGAGAGGATGCGCAGGATACCCTGGGTGGCGGCCACGGCCGCGTGGTTGGGGTTGCGGCCGGTGGCGAAGGCATTGGGACTGTCGCTGGGAATGATGTAGACCCGCGGCATGGGCAGGCCTGCCTGGACGGACAGCCGGCGCACCATGCCGTAGAAGGCCGGGTTTTCGGTCTCGGTGATCTCCTTTGCCCCGTACATGGAAAGGACGATCTTGTCCGAGAACCAGTAGGAAAAGAAGTTCATGGCACAGGCCATGAAGAAGGCGAAGACCATGCCGGTCTTGCCGCCGATGGCGCTTCCCATGGCCACCATGAGAAGGGTGAGCAGGGTCAGGAGCAGGGTGGTCTTGAGTCGGTTCATCATGTGTTGGTACCTCCGGTTGGTTATGCGTTATGGCCGGGGCAAACAAAAAAGACCTTTACCCGCGGCGCGACTGAGCCTTGGATAAAGGTCTTGCATGCTGTAACGCTCAACATCGGGATCAATGTTTCACGAAGCCCCGGGCCCGGGTGTTGCCACCGTGATGACGAGCCGTGGGTCGGCGCATATGGATGGATCGCGCCGATTGCTACTCCCCTTTAACAAGGAAAATGATAATCAGCCGCCCCAGCGATGTCAAGGGTTTTCGTGGCAGCACATTCCAGTCCTTGCATATCACCGGTACATGCTGTACCATCCCCGTCGCTTTCGGCCATTGCATCTGAAAGGAACGCCTTCCGTGGACGCAGCCGTTTTTATCACGACCTTCGGCATTATCTTCCTAGCCGAACTGGGCGACAAGACCCAGCTTACCGCCATGGCCCTGGCCACCCGCTACCCCTGGAAGAAGACTTTCATCGGCATCGCCCTGGCGTTCGCGGTTCTCAACGTGGGTGCCGTGGCTCTGGGCAAGTTCCTCTTTGCCGTGCTTCCCATTTTCTGGATCAAGCTTGTCTCCGGCGGTCTCTTCCTCTTCTTCGGCATCTCTACCCTCCGGGGGGGCGACGGCGACGGGGACGGCGAAAAAGGCCCCGCCTCGGCCAGGGGACCGGTGCTCACGGCTTTTCTGATGATCCTGCTGGCCGAGCTGGGCGACAAGACCCAGCTCGTCACCACCAGCCTGGCAGCCCAGTACGAATCGCCCCTGTCGGTGTTTGCCGGCTCGACCCTGGCCCTCTGGGGAGTATCGCTCCTGGGCATCTTCATCGGCAAGCAGCTCATGCGGGTCATCCCCCTCGGCACGATTCACCGGGTGGCAGGGGTGCTCTTTCTCGTTTTCGGCCTCGCCATCCTCTACCAGACCTTCACCGGGCCTTGAGCGATTGCATTTTTCGGGGCGGCCCCGTACAATTGTCCCTGTTTGAGCGGATGACGGCAGGGTGATTCGCGGGCCGCTCCGGCAGCCCCTGCCCAGTCGCCGTTCCCGTGATCCGGATTCCCCTCCCCGAGAGCCCGATGTCCGACAACTACGTCGAAAAATCGTTTCTATACCTTCTGGTCCTTTCGCTTCTCCTTCATGCGGGCGTGTTCGCCTTTTTTCTCGCATTTCCGCAGCAGGGGCAGATGGTCCGCCAGGAGCCGATCATGATCGACCTGGAAGACATCCCCGACCTGTCCTCCCAGCCGCCGGCGACCGACAGGAAGGAGGCCCGGCGCTTTGCCGAAGAACGGCACCGCGTCCCCCGGGAAATGGCCCCTCGCGGCGATATGGACCGGGACCGGATCGCTTCGCTCCCCTCGCAGCAGCGGCCGCGAATGGCTCCCCAGCCCTATGCCCCGGCACAGCGCGAGCCGGCGGCCCGGGAGCCGGCGCCCGGCGATATCCCCGTGCGGGAACCCCCGCGGGGCGGGGGTGGCATCCTGAAGCCGCGGACCAGGGGAGAGAACCTGCCGGACATGGCCCAGCTCATGCCGAGCGCGGAGCGGCTGGCAAAGATCGAGGAAAACTACAGGAAAAGGTTCAGTGACGATGTGGCGGAGGGGGACACCAAGTTTCTCGACACCGACGACATCCAGTTCGGCTCGTTCCTGCGCCGCTTCGAGAATGCCGTCTACGGCGTCTGGCGCTATCCGGCCGATGCGGCGCGGTTGGGCATTGAGGGGGTTGTGCCGGTGAAGATCACCTTCAATCGCTCGGGAGAGATAGAAAAGTACGAAATTTTGCAGAGTTCGGGGAGCCGCATCCTCGACGACGAGGTGGGGCGGACCCTCTCTACCATCAAGAGGGGGGGCACGGTGGGCGCCTTTCCCCGCGGCTACGCCAAGGAGCACTTCCACCTGGTCGCGTTTTTCCAGTACGGCATCGTGCGCGGCGCCAGCCGTTCGCTCCGCTGACGCCGGCGCAGCCCGTCCGCACCCCTTATCCCTGTTTTCAGCCCCTGGCCAGCACTTCCCGCAGATAGTCCCGGAACTCCCCGTTGAACTCCTCCCGTTTGAGGGCCATGTCCACCGTGGCCTTCAGGAAGCCGAGCTTGTCGCCGCAGTCGTGGCGCTTCCCCTCGAACAGGCAGCCGTAAATGGCCTCTTCCCGCGACAGGGTGAGCAGGGCGTCGGTGAGCTGGATTTCACCACCCTTGCCCGGGGTCTGGCGCTCCAGAACGGGAAAAATGTCGGGGGTGAGGACGTAGCGGCCGATGATGGCCATGTCCGAGGGGGCCTCCTCGCGGGGGGGCTTTTCCACCAGGTCGGTCACCTCGAAGACCCGGTCGGTGATCCCCGTTGCCTTCACGCAGCCGTAGGATGAGATGGACTCGAGGGGCACCTTTTCCAGGGCCACGACCGGGCCCCGGTATTTGCGGTAGACATCCAGGAGTTGGCCCAGGCAGGGTTGTTCCGCGTCGATGATGTCGTCCCCCAGCAGGACCGCGAAGGGCTCGTCGCCCACGAATTCCCTGGCGCAGAGGATGGCGTGGCCGAGCCCCAGGGCCTGCTTCTGCCGGACGTAGAAGATCTTCACCATGTCGGCGATCTCCCGCACCTCCTGGAGCATGTCGTCCTTCCCCTTTTCCTGGAGCAGCGCTTCCAGCTCGAAGGAGATGTCGAAGTGGTCCTCGATGGCCCGTTTGCTCCGGCCGGTCACGAAGAGGAGTTGCTCGATGCCCGAGGCAACCGCCTCCTCCACCACGTACTGGACCAGCGGCTTGTCGATCAGGGGAAGCATCTCCTTGGGAGATGATTTGGTTGCCGGAAGAAACCGGGTACCGAGCCCCGCCACCGGAAATATCGCTTTTTTTACCTGCATGATCCGACTCCTTTCAGATCGTAGTCTGTTCCGAATTGCCCCGCTCCATGCCGTCAACGATGGCGGGGACCAGGTCCTCCCGCCCCATGGCCATGATGTGGACTCCATCGCAGAAGGGCCTGACCGCCGCCACGGTCCTCCGGGCTATCTCGATCCCGGCGGCCAGCGGGTCGCCGGCACTCTCCAGCTCCGCAACAAGCTCGGGGGGGACCTTGAGGCCCGGCACCCGCTCCGTCACGTAACGGGCCATGCCGGGTGACTTCAGCAACAGGATGCCCGCGATGACCTTCATGCCCAGGGGATGCGCCGCATCGGCGAACCGGGCGAACCGTTCCGGGGAGAAGACCGCCTGGGTCTGGATGAAGCGGGCTCCGGCAGCCGCTTTCTTTGCCAGCTTGGGGAGGGTGAGGGCGAAGGGTTCCGCTTCGGGGGCCGCCGCGGCGCCGGCAAAGAACGATGTGGCGCCGGTGAGGGTCGAGCCCGAGAGGTCCCGCCCTGTGTTGAGCCCGGCAATGATCCGCAGGAGCTGGACCGAATCCAGGTCGAACACCGGCTTGGCCTCCCGGTGATCGCCGAAGGTGATGAAGTCGCCGGTGAGCGCCAGCACGTTGGTGATCCCCAGGGCGGAGGCGGCCAGCAGTTCGCTCTGGAGCGCCATCCGGTTGCGGTCGCGGCAGGTGAGCTGAAGGATGGGCTCGATCCCTTCCCGCACCAGCAGCGCCGCCGGAGCCAGGGGGGAAATTCGCATGTTGGCCCCCTGGTTGTCGGTGACGTTCACGGCATCGACGACCGGGCGCAGGGCCCGGGCCTTGCGGAGGAATTCGGTACAATCGCTCCCCTTGGGCGGGCAGACCTCCGTGGTGACGATGAAGCGGCCCGCGGCGAGGCCGGCGCTGAGTGCGGATGACGTAGCGGTCATGTGTCGAGTTTCAGGTCCGCGGGCCGGCGGCTGGCGGAGAAGTCGGCAGGGGGAGTGGTGTCGGCCAGGGGGCCCGCTTCCGCCTGACCCTGGAGGCGGGTGAATATCTGGTGCCAAGCGCACTCGGCGTTAGGGTTCACCTCGCAGCGCCCTTCGTCCATCCCCCCGCAGGGGCCGTTGAGGATGCCCTTGGGGCAGAGCGTCACGGGGCAGATGCCGGCGGTCTCGTTCAGGCGGCAGGCCCCGCACAGGGAGCAGCGCTGCTCGAACTGGCCGAATCGGCGGATATTGCCGAGGAACAGGGTGTCGAGGCCCGCCACGGTCCGCTTGTCCGTGCCCGCGGAAACCGACTGGACCCCGGCGCCACAGGCGAGCACCAGGAGCGCTTCGGCGCTGCGGACCATTTCACCCTTGGCCCGGAGGTCCCGCTGGACCCGCAGCAAGTGGCACGCCTCATCGATGACGATGGAGCCGGTCACCTCCCGGCCCGCCTCGGTGAGGCGCTCCTGCATCTGCCAGACCTGTTCCTCGCCGCCGGCCTTGCAGACGGTGGCGCACTTGGCGCAGCCGATCACGAAGACCCGGGAGACGCCGTCCAGGGCGGCCAGGATATCGGTGAAGGGTTTCTGCCTGCTGACTATCATCGCGATTCCGGTGTCGGGACCCGGCTAGCCCTTTCCGGAACCCGCCATTTTCGCGGCCTCAAGGGTATTGTGCAGAAGCATGGTGATGGTCATGGGGCCCACCCCGCCGGGGACCGGCGTGATAGCCGAAGCCCGCTCGGCTGCCGCGGCGAATTCCACGTCTCCCACCAGTTTCTTTTCCCCCACCCGGTTGACGCCCACGTCGATGACAACCGCGCCTTCCCTGATCCAGTCCCCTTTGATCATCTCGGGCACCCCGACGGCGGCGATGACCACGTCGGCGGCCCTGACCCGGCCGGGGAGGTCGCGGGTCTTCGAGTGGCAAATGGTGACGGTGGCGTTGCGCTGGAGGCACATGAGGGCAACCGGCTTGCCCACGATATTGGAGCGTCCCACCACCACGACCTCCTTGCCGGCCAGGTCGACTCCCGCCTCCTGCAGCATCACCATGACGCCGTAGGGGGTGCAGGGCTGGAAGGTCGGCTTGCCGGTCACCAAGCGCCCCACGTTGTAAGGATGGAAACCGTCCACATCCTTGGCGGGGGAGATGGCCTCCAGGACACGATCCGCGTTGATCTGCGGCGGAAGGGGGAGCTGCACGAGGATGCCGTGGATCGCCGGATCGTTATTGAGCTCGTTGATGAGCGCGAGGAGCTCCTCCTCGGTCGTTTCCGCGGGGCGCGTGATCTTCACCGAGTGCATCCCGAGCTTGTTGCAGGCATCGCCCTTCATCCGGACGTAGACTTCGCTGGCGGGGTCGCTGCCCACCAGGACCGTGGCGAGGCCGGGGGTTATTCCCCTGGACTGCAGTTCTTTCACCTGGGCGGCGAGGTCCGCCCGGATCTTTTCGGCAATGGCTTTTCCGTCGATGATCGTGGCCATGGGTGGGCTCCTTCTGGATGTGCGTCCCGGTAGGGGAGAATGGTGAGAACAGCCACAGAATGATACGGAAAGGTGACCGTGTTGTAAAGTCAGATTCCCCGCCCTGCTGGATAAAAAAATCCCCCGGCAGGGCCGGGGGATCTGGTTGGCGCGGTCCTATACCGCGGAGGGGCATCCTGCGCACGAGCCCCCCGAGGGGCAGGCAGGCGCATCGGATGTGCCGGAACCGCCGGAGTTGTAGCCCTGGGCGTACCAGCCGCCTCCTTTGAGGGCGAATCCGCTCTGGGAAATGAGCTTGCGCACCGGGCCCCCGCAAGTGGGGCACTCGGTGGCCGGGGCATCGGAAAATTTCTGACGCAGCTCGAACTGCTTGTCGCACGCGTCGCAGCGGTATTCATAGAGTGGCATGGGACAACCTCCTGAAAAATCGTTACGATTCACTATAAGTATCCCCCCCTCGGTTTGTCAACCCCGCGGGAGCGTTTCCGACGCCGCGCTTAGATGCTGCGGCCTACCGGCGGCCGCCTTCGAGCAGGGCCCGCACGGCGGCTGCGTCGGAGCCGGAAACCCTGATGGTTTTGTGGCGGGACTTTTCGCCGGCTATGATGGCGACGCAGGACTTGGGCACGCCGAGCCGCTTGGCGAGGAATTCGACGCAGAGGCGGTTCGCCTCACCCTCCACCGGTGGCGAGGTGAGCCGCAGCTTGATTGCTTCCCCCTGGACGCCGCAGACTTCGTTGCGGGACGCCCGGGGCTGCACGTGGACCGAAAAGGTGACGCCGTCGGCGGATTCGGTAATCCGCGGTGCAGGGGAAGGGGTGTCAGGCATCCTCAAGGGAGATCATTTTGTAGTGGGTATCGAGCAGGGCCTTGAAGGCGCTTTCGAACTGGAGCTTCTGGCGACGGAGATCCTGGAGCTGCTCGTTGAGCTGCCCGAGCCTGCGCTCGGCGTCCACGAGGATCTTCTCCGCCTTCACCTCCGCCTCGGAGACGATGAGCGACGCCTCCTTCTGGGCGTTGGCCTTCATCTCCTCGGTGATCTTCTGGGCCGCGAGCATGGCCTCGCGCAGCTCGCGCTCCTGGCGCGCCGTCTGTTCGGCGTCGGCGGCCGCTTTCCGGCACTGCTCGCGCAGATCGGTGTTTTCCCTGATGAGCCCCTCCATCTCCTGGGCCACCAACTGAAGAAACGAATCCACATCCTCCGGGTCGATGCCGCCGAGCATCTTGCCCTTGAACTGCTGCTGCTGGATGTCGAGGGGGGTTATTTTCATTACATGGCCCCTGCGCCGAGCTTCATCCGGAAGGCGAAGTCGTAGATGGTCCTGATCACGAAGCTCTGAATAAAGTAGATGGCCACCAGCACCAGGATGGGGGAGAGGTCGAGGCCCCCCAGGTCCGGAAGGATCCGCCGGACCCGTGAGAGGACCGGCTCGGTGCTGCGGTAGAGGAAGTTCACGATCGGATTGTAGGGATCGGGGTTCACCCAGGAGATGATGGCCCGGGCAATGATGATGTAGAGGTAGATCGTCAGGAGAATGTCGGCGATCTTTGCGATGGCGAGCAGAAAATTGGCGACCACGAACATGGGGGAGCCCCTTGGGGAGAAATGACAACGGCCGTTGTTATACCGGAATCCGGGGCGCGATGTCAAGAAACTACGCTATTTCAGCCCTTTTTCGCCCGTGTAGATGGTGGCTATGCCGAAGGTCTGGTTCCGGTGGGCAGTATCGCGGAAGCCGACCGAGGCCATGAGCGCCTTGAACTCCTCCTGGCTCGGGAACTCCAGCACCGAATCGGGCAGGTACTTGTAGGCGCTGAACTGCGAGAACAGTCCGCCGATTACGGGAAGGACCCGGAGGAAATAGAACGAGTAGATGCTTTTGAAGAGCCGCGAGCGGGGGGTGGAAAATTCGAGGATGACCGCCCGGCCGCCCGGCTTGAGGACCCGCAGCATCTCGGAGAGCCCCTGGCGGCGGTCCACCACATTGCGGATGCCGAAGGCGATGGTCACCGAGTCGAAGGTGTCATCAGGGAAGGGGATTGCCTCGCAGGGGGCGATTTCCATGGTGATCCGGCCCGCGTAGTGGGAGCCGGCCACCTTGTGGCGTCCCAGGGTCACCATCCCCTCGGAAAAGTCGACGCCAACGATGGCGACCGACGGCGGCGTCTGCCGGGCGATCTCCAGGGCCACGTCGCCGGTGCCGGTGGCCACGTCGAGCACGCGCCCCCCCTCGCTCCACCGTATGCATTTGACGGCGTTTCGACGCCAGCGCCGGTCCACGCCGAAGCTCAGGAGCCGGTTGAGAAAGTCGTAGCGGGGGGCGATGTCGCTGAACATGTCGCGGATGCGCTCGCCTTTTTCCGTAAGCCGGTACATGATATTTTTCTGTCCTTGCCACCAAAGAAGTGATATAAATCCAAATTCTTCGCACGTTCTGAACAAAGCCTGTCGTTTGTAGCACAAAACGGCCCGTCCTTGCCAGTACTTTCGAGGGGCGGCGCATGGGCGGGGCTTAACCTTTTCCGGGATAAACGGGGCAGCCGCGTGTTTCATCTGATCCGCTGGCAGGATATTGCCGACATCATCATCATGAGCTTCCTGGCCTACCGGCTCTATAGTTGGTTCAGGCACACCCGCGCCATGCAGGTCCTGATCGGGCTCGGGATCCTGGCCGGGGTCTATTTCGTCACCCGCAACCTGGGACTGTTCATGACGAGCTGGATTCTCCAGGAGCTCGGCACGGTCCTCTTCGTCCTGATTATCGTCGTGTTCCAGTCGGAAATCCGCCAGGCCCTGTACCGCTTCAGCCTGCTGCGGACCTTTATCGGCCGGCAGGAGGGGGGGGGCGAGCTCGACCTGGCGGAACTGGGCCGTACCGTCTTCGGCCTGGCGCGGGAGAGGACCGGCGCCCTCATCGTCCTCCAGCGCCAGGAGGCCCTGGACGACTACCTCCTGCACGGGGTGAAGGTCGACGGCCTTCCGAGCAGCCACCTCCTGGGCAGCATCTTCCGGAACGGCACCCCCCTGCACGACGGCGCCGTGATCATCAAGGACGGCCGGGTGAGCCAGGCGTCGTGCCACCTGCCGCTCTCCATGAAGACAGAGCTCCCCCAGAACTTCGGCACCCGCCACCGGGCCGGCATCGGGCTCAGCGAACGGTCGGACGCCGTGGTCATCATCGTGTCGGAAGAGCGGGGCGAAGTAGGCATGGCGCTTGCAGGAGAATATCGGAAGATCGCCTCTCCGGAGGAGTTTGCCGAGGTGGTCCGGGGGCTGCTCTATCCCCAACGCCCTGAAAACGTTGCTTTTACCCTGCGCCAGCGTCTCCTCCGCAACCTGGTGCCGAAAATGGTCATCACGCTCATTGTTATTGCCGGTTGGCTGGTGGTGACCACCAAGGAGGGCGGGATTTTTACGGTCACCGTGCCGATCAAGTTTCACAACCTCCCCTCCAGTTCGGTTCTTGTGAAGAGCGTTCCCGAGTCGGTGGAGGTCCAGCTCAAGGTCTTCACCAGCCTCATCCCTTCGCCCAAACAGCTTGACCTGGTGGCCGACCTGAACCTGGCGGCCGTACACGATGGGGTCAACAGCCTCGCGGTCAAGGATGATGATCTGAATCTGCCCCTGGGAGTGGTCGTGACCGGCATCAATCCACCGGTGGTGAAGGTGACCATTGCGGGCAAGGAGCGTAAGCAGCTCCGGGTGCGGCCGAAGCTTGCGGGACAACTCCCGGGCAGGGCAAAGGTCAGGGGCGTGACGGTGGACCCCGATGCGGTGATGGTGGAGGGCCCCGGCCATCTCCTGGAAGGGCTCGAATCCCTGCCCACGGAAACCGTGGATCTTTCCGCCCTGCGCCGGGGCGGAGTCGTGGAGCGGCGGGTCGTCTCGCCGTCGCCCCAGATCAGGGTGTTGCGTGATGAACCGGTCCGGGTGACAGTGGTTACTTCCGGTAAGTAGTTGATGTGCCGTGCCTTTAAAGGAAAAAGTTTGACATTGGTGTGACGGTTTGTTACAAAATGCGACCTATCACACGGTGTTTAATAAAACAAAAAGGAAGGGGGATACATGAGTATACGATTGCGACTTACCACCTTCGTCCTCATCCTCTTGGCCTTACCCTCCTTGGCGCTTGCCGCCAAAAGCCATAAAGTAAAAAAGAACGAAACCCTCTCTTCCATAGCCCGCAAGTATCACGTCCGCGTCGCCGATCTCAAAGCAGCCAACAACCTTGCCAATACTCGCGTAAAACCAGGCACCATTCTGGTCGTTCCTCCCCGTTCCGAGGCAGCCGCGTCGGAGCCCGCGGCCGAGGTCGCGACGTACAAGGTGCGCAAGGGCGACACTCTGATCCGGATCGCCCGCAAGACCGGCGTATCCGTGGATGATCTGCGCCGGTTGAACAGCCTTGGCAAGAACGGAATCAAGGCCGGCCAGGTTTTGGCGCTTCGGACCGTTGTCGACGAGGGGCAGCCGGCCAGGAAGCTTGCCCTCAAGAAGCCTCTCAAGAGCCTCGACATCTACAATGAAAGCGAATACGAGCGCAGCCTCGCGGAACTCGTGGGCGAGAACGGCGAAGACTCCCAGGCCGATTTCACCAAGGGGGTAACCCTCGGCGGCGACGGCGTCACCGAGTTGAAAAAGACCGCCTACAGTTTCATCGGCACTCGTTATCGCTTCGGCGGCACCACCCGCAAGGGGCTCGACTGCTCAAGCTTTGTCCAGCACGTCTTCCGCGAGCTCGACGTGACCCTCCCCCGCACCGCCCGCGAGCAGTTCCATGTGGGCAACCCGGTAGCCACCGGAGACCTCCAGAAGGGCGACCTTCTTTTCTTCCACACCTATGCTCGTTTTCCTTCCCATGTGGGCATCTACCTCGGCAACAACAAGATGATTCACGCCTCCTCCCGGGACCGGCGGGTGGTCATTTCCTCGATCGATACCCCCTACT
>NZ_JCAMRN010000088.1:0-13930 GCF_059620965.1 Geobacter sp. PheSNFMC | reverse complement strand
TCCTGGACGGTGGTATCGACGTTAACCCGCTCCAGATGCCTTTCGGTCATGTACTCTTTGCTCTTTGCCGTCTCGATCGTTACCTGGAGCAGCTTGTCCATTCCCTTCGGACCGATCCGCTTGCGCCACTTCACCAGGGTGGTCGGGTCGAGGGGAAAATCGTGCTGGAAGAACTCGAAGCCGCAAAAGTACTGCCAGTAGCCGTTCTCCACGAAATGGTCAACGACTGCCTCGTCGCTCACATTGTAAGCGTGCTTGAGGTAGTGCAGCCCGACGAGAAGGCGAATCGGCAAGCCGGGACGACCGAAGTTTTCGGTGTACAGGGGGCCGAATTCTCTGTCAAAGACCGACCAGTCGATAGCGTTCGCCAGGCGATACAGGGGATGTTGCCGATTGAGGATCTGATCCAGCCGAGCACGGAACAGATCGCCTTGGTCACTCCCTCTTGATTTTGGTTGCATAAAATCACCGTGTTTTGTGGGGTCACATTCAATTTCCGGTGATTTTATCACACAATAAGTGCGGTTAATATCAATAAGTTCAGCAGGTTATACTTTTTCAGGCACGACTATCTATATTTACAATTATGCCTGTTCGGTTGCACGTACTTCTTGATTTTCATCCAATTCCTCTTCTTCGTATACTGCATCTAATCCAGCTTCAGCTTGTTTTTTTCTTTCTGCAAGAATGCGTTTCGATTTTTTTTCTAACATAGTAGCAATTTTTGATAATCCTGGTATTTCAGCAATTTTGTCAATTGTGTTGCTTAATTTCACACTCTTATCTAATGCATCCATTAACGGGTGGTCTGATTTATTGTAGTCAGTTATGAGCTTGCCTGGATTTTCAGAATTGACTTCAAGTATGCTATATAATAGTTTTATACGTAATTCATTTGATATTTCTTGATCTTTCACATTTTCTATTTGCTTTGAGAGACCTTCAAAAGTTTTGCTAAGTACCTCTTTATGTGTATACTCCTCTATCAATCTTTTAGAGAGGTTTAAACCTTTATTAGCTGAATAGGCTAACCAAAGTACCGGGATATATAATGGTAATATTGCCACAACTAATCTTGGTATAATTCTTATTACTTCTTCCAGAGTCTTACTTTCGGTATTAATAAAATACACGCTCACAATAAATGGTATCACTGACACCAATATCATCCCTATAATACCAACTATAAACTTAATGTTTAATTTTCTTGTATCGTTTACCTCTTCTTTTTTCTTTTCAGAATATGCATGACTTAACCCTTTTGTCAAAGCATGCGGTAGGAGATCAGATACTTGCTCGGCAAGTTGCAAATATTCCTCCTCCCAGCGTTTTAGTGTATTATTAAACTGAGCTTCCTTTTGATTAGCAAAGCTTATCGAATCACTAATTTGCTTTCTCTTGTGCTCAGAAAGTTCATCTTGGGTTTTAGTAAGATTCTCTTTTAGTTCATTATATGTTTCTTCGAGTTCGTCCTTAAGCCCTGGCACTAGTGTTTCAACGCCGTCTTCATTCGTTTCCGTGTATCCTATAACGCTATAATAAAGTTCGTCTATTTCATTTTTTTGTTTAATAGGTATTTATACAGTGCATCTATTTTTGTTGCAGTGTCTTGACCGTTAGTAGCAAGTATCTGTAGCGTTTTAATGTTATCGGCATAATTAGCGCTATTAGCAAACAATCTTTCGAGTTCTAATATGCTCTCCTCTATATGCTCTTGTCTTTCTTTAATGCTATCACATGCTTCACTAGCTTTGTTCTTAGCAGATACAGTAGCGTCAACTAATTCTGCCGCCTGAATGTTAATATCATTAATAGACTTGTGGGCATTATTTATTTCATCTAGAATTTTATTTATATTAATAAGATTTTGAGTAGCAGCTTCTTTTGCTGTTTCACTCTTATTCTTATATTCAACAGATTTTTTTGCGGATTGTTTGGCTTCGGCCTCATAATCTGACGTTTTTTTGGCAAGAGCTTCTTCAAGCAAACGCAATTGTTCCCTGACAACCCGTGAGTCCTCTTGAAAACCACGTAATTGTTCTTGGATACTCGTGACTTGTGTCCAAAGTTTTCTTCGCTCCTCTTCTAGATAATCTACCCTTTCATCTTTGAAAATCCCCATAACACCTCCATTTCAAGAGATATAATTTTTATACTACTTAAGACTTATTTCCTAGTAGAAGCATTTTTGTATTTGCTGTTTAGCACATTTAGATTATCAAAATATTAAGAGTAAATTCTATTGTTTTACTTCGCCCCACATTCCATTTGCTATTAGTACCTTCTTAAATCTAAAATATAATACGGTGGCTCTAATCGGTTCACATACTACAAACATTAAGAATAAATATGTAACTGTCAAAATTAAAAACTTCCATATTGAACTTGTGTCATTATTTGTATTGGTTAGATATGTAATAACAATGAAATAATATGTTAGTATTAACGCTATAAATACTGACCATGCTACGGAGATTATCTCAGCTAAACCATATTTACCTATTGTTTTACCACCTACGACATCTGTGTAATAATGTACTTTCTTGATTTGTGCTATAGTAAACATATTTAAAGAATATATCTGCATTATAGTCTGATATTTTTCATAATTTGTGTTAATGCCAGTTGCAATTTTTAAATTTTCGTCTCTTTTTATCATGTTAATAAATCTGGACTCTTTACTATCTTTGTCACAACATTTCAAAAGATATGAGTATCTGTTCAACTTCCTCCTGACGTAAAATTGTTCTTGATATTCAAATATCTTTTTCCCCAATTGGCCAAGGGCTGTCAACCCTACAACAACAGCAGAAAAATCTTTCAGAAACTCATTCATTGAGCAACTCCACGCAAAAGATATAATCATTTTTAGTTATTATATTTTAGTGACCAACGTGACTAAAGCTTACCGCGCAACACCCGCCAAAAAAAATTACTTTTATTTGCCAATCAACAGGATTTAAAAGCACATAAAACTTCATATATCATTTAACCGCTCTTAAAAAAAGATTAATTGGGAGTTCTAATGCTCGCCATCGAAAAGTGGGTTCAACACAAAGACCCAACAGCCGCATTTTTCGCTCTAGAATTAGCCATGGTCGCAAGGGAACAGTGCGAGGCTCTCCTTGCAATCAAGGAACGTCGTGTTTACGGCCATATGTTCGCGCTGCCTGATCTCCCCTCTTGGTTTTCCCTGTACCTCACACCTCGTAAAGTTCTCCGAGCGTATGCGCGATTTATTTCACTCTCAGAAGGCTCCGATAAAGAAAATTACTTATTGCAAAGAAAGGTACATAAGCATCTAAAAAATATCACCAAATACGGGTCAGAAAAAAAATCTACCCCTGTTGTATCAAATAAGACAAAGAAAGACCTTCCTAACCCTGCTTTGTTGGTAGCTGACGTCATAAAACATCAAATTTCATCCGCTACCATCGATCCTGAACAGAAGAAAAAAATATTTGAAAGGATAACGGATGACGACCTGCCTCTAGGTTTTTATCATCTGGTTTATTTGACCTGTTACCTGTTTTACCAGATTTCACCTGCAGAGCTTTACAGAAAGGCTTTAGAGCGTGACGTAGCGGCTATAGAGAATCTTTTAAAACTTGATCCGCTTATGATACACGATCCTGCCATAGGATATCAGATTCAAACCTTACGCCTCCAAGGTAAGCAGAACGATTACGAGAAGGTCATAGATGCGGTTAATAAGCTGCCGACCACATCCTATAGTGATATCAGCAAAGCGAGATTGAGCGTCAAGAGCGATTATGGCGCCCTCATCGCCGCAATTGCCGAAGCCTTGCGCAAACCCTTTGAATGGCCAGAAATCCGCCGTTTGTACGATGCATTGGCAAAGGACTTCGATGGAACTGAAATCGATCCAGATATAAAAAGTCCGGAAAGCTTTGACAAGACCATCAAGACCAAGATGGTTGAGTGGCAAAATAAGTTCCAACTTTCGGAAAAACAAAAATAAATCCATTTCCACGACCGCTGCCCGCCTTCATGGCAACTCCTTAGGAAAATTTCAATCCTTAGGAGGACCCCATGTCTAAGCAGGAAACACAGCAGCACTCAGCATCTCCACAATTACCATCCACAGAACACACAACCGATCACCACCAGGAACAACCCTCTGACTCGCCTGTGGTTCCCGGCAGGGCCGGGACCATAGGCGGGGCGGAGGAAACGTTCCCGACAAAAACCGCCACACCTTCCCCTCCCCTCCCCGGCCTTGAGAGTTACTTTCCGCCTTTGCCTCTTGAACTTGATAATAGTTCGAAAACTCTGACACCAGAGTTAAAGGCCCTCTTTGAGAAGTGGGATAATGAGAAACCCCGCAAAGGTGCCTGCATCACCATCTTTCCCAGTGGTGAGATAACCGGTGGGTACTACCGGACTGGCAGACGAACCATGCCCCACAAAAGGGAGAAAATAGCATCCGAGGAGTTTACCCGGCAAGCGCGCAAGACTATTCGGCGGGCAGTGGAATGCGGCCTAACCTCGTTCAAGCTCTTTATCACCCTAACTTTCGATCCGAAACTGGCACAACTGGACGATGAAGGCAGGGTTAATCAAGATTGGGGCAAGAAGCAGTTCAAGCGATTTCTAAACACTCTGAAGAAGAAATATGACCGCAAGCTTGAAAAGCAAGGCAAAGACCACAAAGAATTGACGTACATCTGGGTTGCCGAAATCCAAGAGAAGAACACGCAGAATATCCATTTCCACATGCTGGTGGATCAGCCTTTCATTCCGGTTCAGTGGCTTGTGGATATTTGGGGGCAGGCAAATAACAGCGTGAACGTCAAGAAAGTCAGCAATCAGGAGCATGCGGCCCACTACATGCTCAAATACATGAGCAAGGGTCATTGCCCCATCGAGGGCAAGCGTTATGGGATGACTCAGAACCTTCTGGAAAAGATCAAACCACAACGGATCAGGCTAGAGGGTGAGGCTCGCCGGGAAGCCTTCAGAAGGGTTAAAAGGGACTTCTACTGGCAGATTGAAAACAATGGGGGTTGCATATCTGATTTCGGGTTCTCTATCCCTGCTCCGAGAAGGGAGCGGGTTTGGCGTGACAGACAAGGGGTCATGCGCAAAACGAAAGCTATTCCCCGTTCCTTGTCGGAAAAATTCCTGCAAACCCTGGAAAGTCGGGTGAAGCAAATCGAGCGAGAGGAAGAAGTCGATTCTGCATGCTCCAATGACTATTCCGATGAAGTGCCATTTTAGGAGGGAGCCATGATGCCTGATTCCTTCTATCCCCCTTCCCTACCTGAAGTACTGACGGTTGAGCAGTTGGCGGAACGGCTGCAAGTGTCTCGTGCCACCCTCTTCACCTAGATGCAGAGAGACATCCTTATTGCGGGTAGGCACTATTTTAAACAAGGGAGGGTCTTACGGTTCCTGTGGTCCTCTGAACTGGTCATGGAACTCGTGGCAGGCAGTGAGGCTCGAAAAAATAGACGGCCGGTCACAGGACCCGTTTCACCTCATCCTCGGAAGCAATCAAACCCGATTAATTGGGAGTACTGAAATGAACGTTGAAATGTGCTATGGTCGATCCCGGACTTTGACCGGTGGGGACGTGGATAGCGGAACGGAGACATCCATGAAGCGCACAACCCACCATGAAGCATTGCTCTTTGACAACGAGGAGAAGAAACAGGGAACCATCATCCGAAAGCCCGGCTCCAGGAAGCTCTATATCCTCTTCTACTACTTCAACCGCCGGGTGGAGAAAACAACCGGCCTTGCCGACACGAAGAAGAACCGGGAGAAGGTCCGGCTCTGGCTGGATCGGATCATCGAGCGCATGGACGCGGGGAAGCTCATCTTTGCCGATGCCTTTCCTGGGGCACCGGAAAACGAGAAGGCTTACTTCGCCAAGCTGGAGGGGTGGCAGTATGCCCCTGAACCGCGAGACATCCTCTTTGGGGCGTATCTCCAGGAGTGGTATAAAAACGTCTGGAGCAATTACCCGGAAGGGACAAAGAAGGACGATTACCGGCTGATTATTGACTATTGGCTGGTGCCGTTCTTTGGGGAGATGACCTTCTTCCAGATCAGCGGTGTGGAGATTCAGAAGTTCATCGCCTCCCTCAAGTGGAAGAAGGGGACCAAGAAGGGGCAACTCCTCTCGAAGGCCAGGGCAAAGAACATCCTGATACCGCTTCGCACCATCTGGAACGATGCCTGCGACCAATACCGCTGGGTGCTGCATAATCCCTTCACCAACCTGAAAAAGCACCTTCCCAAGACCCAACCGAAACGGCGGGAAGGGTTCCGGTTCGGTGAATGGCGGGACTTCCTGGAACACATCGATCCCTGGTATCAGCCGGTGGTTGAATTGATGATACTCACCGGGATGATCAATTCGGAAATGGCGGGACTAAGAAGAAGCGACATCCGCCCCGACCACATCCTGGTTCAGCACACCATCGTTCGGGGCAAAGAGCATGACACCCCGAAGACCATCTACCGGATCAGGAAGATTCCCATCACCCAGGCAATCAGAAAGCGGCTCGACATCCTCCTGGAAAGAAGCACCGGGGAACTGCTCGTCACCACGAAAACCGGCGCTATCTTTCGACCGGCAAACTTCCTGAAAGATGTCTGGACCAAGGCGGCAAAAGCCAGCGGTATAACCGACAAGGTGCCCTATTCCATGCGCCACTCCTTCGCGGCCTGGGCGCTTACCTTGCGGATCGATCCCAACCGCCTTGTCAGGCTCATGGGCCACGGCTCCAAGAAAATGGTCTATGAGGTCTACGGGGATTACATCGAAGGGCTGGAGGAGGACTTCTGGAAGATTCTGGAATACTTCGGCCGGGACTTCGTGGAGACAAAGGCAAAAAGGCCGCCCCACTTCCTGGAATACCCTGGCACTATTTACCCGATGTTTCCCGGCTCTTATCTCCAGCTAGAGCCTGAACAACAAAGCCCCGGCCTTCAGTTAAAACTCTCTTAGTGAAAGTTTTGGTGAAAGTCGGGGCAACAAAAAAGGAATCCCGAAGGATTCCTTATTGTTAGATGGAGCGGGAAACGGGATTCGAACCCGCGACTTCAACCTTGGCAAGATGAACAAATATCATTCCAGATACTTTCAAATGATTTCCACTCACCCCACACCCCACCTTAAAACCCTTGACGTTACGGCATTTTTTGTTTATTTTTATCCTTGACAACTTCAAAATATTCCGTCTATTGCCAGACCACATGGGGTTACATAGGGGTTACATGTCATGACGTTCAGCGACCGATATCTGCAAAGCCTTAAGCCCAAAGAGAAGATGTACCAAATAAGAGAGTCGCACGGTTTTGGTCTCCGAGTCCTGCCGTCAGGCGTCAAAATCTTCATATACGTGTATACCCTTGATGGCAAGCGCCGGCAAATGAATCTCGGCCACTACCCCCACAAATCCCTAGCAGATGCACGCAAGACATATAGGGATGCGGCTAACTTGGTTGCGGATGGACTTGATCCACAAGGCGCACAACCTACCCCGGAGCCACCACCGGAACATTCCACAGTTAGCGCTCTTGCCGAGGTATGGCTAAACGAGTGGTCTTCCGTACACCATACTAGCCGCGTTAACTACAACTACAGAAAGGCTCTAGAAGCAAGCGTGATTCCGTTATGGGAATCACGGCTTGTGAATGAAATAAAGAGGCGGGACGTAGTCGCACTCCTGGAAACAATTGCCAAGAAAACGCCAGGACAGGCCGGGAATGTTATGAAGGCTGCCCGAGGCATGTTCACATATGCTGTTGAACGCGAGTTGATCGAATTTAACCCGTTCGCCGAAGTCAAGGTCGCCCGAGCGATTCCGTCAATGGTTCTAACCTCCCGCGACAGGGTCTTGAACCCAGACGAAATAAAGCATATCTGGCAGGCCATTGACGCTGGCGGAGGTAGTGACGCCACCAAACGAGCGCTCAAATTAACACTGGTCACCGCGCAACGACCGGGCGAAGTTGCCGGAATGCATCAAAATGAGATCACTGTAGGGGTCGGGAAAGAACGGTGCAAGGAATGCCGCAGGTGCGGTTGGTGGACAATTCCCGCCGAGAGGATGAAAAACAACAAGGAACACCGCGTCTTTTTGTCTACGCTGGCTATGGAATTGATTGGGGATGCTAAAGGGTACATTTGCCCTTCTACGGATAACGACGGACCTCTCACGGCAAATTCAGTCGCTTACCATGTCCGCCGCGAAGTCCCAGGGACAGGTAAGGAGAAATTTTACGGCCTATCCCGCTGGACCCCCCACGATCTTCGTCGAACAGCGGGCACCATTATAAATGAGCTGGGCTCAGGCAACGAAATTATGGACGCGATTTTAAGTCACACTCTTCCTGGCGTCACTGGAATATACAACCGCAACAAGTATGACAAGGAAAAGCAGGTGTGGCTGACAAAGTGGTCAGAGCACCTCAGAAAGCTGGCAGAAGGCAAATAGGGCTCAATATATGGCAATCATCGTTGGCGATCTTCACGGCGATCTGGAAAAGACCTCCGCTTTTCTGGCTTATAAACCAGCAGAGCCCCATATCGCCCTGGGTGACTATCTTGATTCGTTCACTGAGCCACTGGCACGTCAGCTCGGATGCCTGCAGATGCTCATCGAATCAGATGCCGTGCTACTGCTTGGCAATCATGAGGTGCATTATCTCAAGGAGCCCCTATTCCAGTTCGCCGGGTACAATCTAGATAATGTCCAGTTTTTCCAAGAGATTCTCGAAAACAACATCAATCGGTTCAAGGTGGCACATGCAGTGGACGGATGGCTTTGCACACATGCCGGGGTGCATCAGGGCATAGCGTCAATCGACAATGTAGAAAAGCTTGCCATGATCTTTAATGCCCGATTTCGCCGGTATCTGGTCAATAGATTCATCCACGAGCATTACACGTACAGGTATCAGTCGATTTTCTGGTACAACTATCTTGAAACGGAGGGAACATCTATCGCCCGAAATTTCAAGCAGGTTTTCGGCCATGTTGAACTGCGCCGACCGGAGGTGCACGACGCTTTCATCGCCCTGGACACAACAAATCGCACAAATAGCTGTTGGCTTTATGATACGAGAGAAAATGGATTAGTGGAATTGGAATTGCCACCGAAGACAGGGCGAGTAAGACTTTTCGGAGGGGCATGGAATTAACGAACATAAAAGAAGCAATCGAAACGAAAGGCGGGGCGACCCGCCTTTTTTTATTGAACAAAAAAATTTATATATGACATTTACACGCCAACATAACACCGTTATACCGTCTTAAACACTATTAGAACTAGATAAATTTGCAGAGCTATTTTTATGTTTTGATAACTGCTTAAATTACTACCTGTCCAAAACTTATAATATAATATCAGATAATATAATATTATAAATAGCTACCTTCAGAGACATTGTACAGTCATAAAACTGTAAAATTGAGTGATAAAATTATCATATTTACAACTATGTTTTGATGGGTTAAAGAGGATTTGTAGAAACCAAATACTACGGGAGGTGATTTATTGTGACCCTATCTAACGCAGAAAAACAGACAAATAGTAATAACGACACCATGACACAAATTGAATTGATGCAGTTCTTAAAAGTCAGCAATACCGGCTTCTGGCGACTGGACAGGGCAGGTCAATTGCCGCCCTCATTCAGAGTGGGGTCCCGCAGACGCTGGAATCGGGAAACAGTACGCAAATGGATGGCCGACCAAGAACGCCAATCGAGCAAACAGTAATGGAGGCTGTCTAGATGGGGGATGGCGTATTCTGGATTAGACTTCAGACCGACACGTTCGACAGCGAAACGATCATGCTCCTTGAAGCGATGCCTGATGGTGACACAATTCTCGTCATCTGGTTCAAGATGCAAATTCTCGCCGGCAAATGCAATGCAGATGGATATCTGATCCTGAACGGCGAATGCCCCTACTCTGACGAAATGTTAGCTACCGTCTTCCGGCGTCCTTTAAATACGGTACGCCTTGCGATTTCAGCATTTGTCAAATTCAGAATGGTCGAGATTATTGATGGTGCCTATTACCTGCCCGAGTGGGAAGCGCATCAGAATATCAGGGGACTGGACAAGATCAGAGAGCAAACCAGACAGCGTGTAGCTAGGCATCGAGCCAAGGCGAAAGGTGTAACGTTACCTGTAACGCCGAGTAACGCAACAGAGACAGAGGCAGAAACAGAGATAGAGCTAGAAAAACAACAACATAATGTTCGGTCATTGTTAAAAGATACCCCCCTATTCCGAATTACAGACAAGGAACTACGCTCTCTTGCAGAGCGCCATGGATGCAAACCGCTGATGCTTGCCGCAGACATAGCAGCAGAAGCGTGGCGGCGCGAGAAGAAAGAGATCTCGAATCCGGGCGGCTATCTGCAATCTCTCTGCACCTCGCTCGTCGTACCGTCCTGGTATCAGTCACCTGAAGTCCGCTTGGCCAAAACCCAAGCCGCTGAAAAAATGAGGCTTATCACAAAAATTGCACAAGAGGAAAAGATAGCTGCTGAAGAGAAGGAAACGCTGGATCGAGAAGCATATTGGGCTTCAATTTCCGAAACCGAACGAGACAATTTTCGTCATGCTGCCCAAAAGTCAATGAATCCAACCTTTGGGCTAAAAGATACGATTATTTCTGCCATTGCGAAAACCATGGCGTGGAATCAAGCCCAAACTGATTATTGTAAAAACTATCAAAACAGAAACACTTCATGATTTCTTTCGAAAATGAGCCAGCCTGCAACGAACTTTAAATCATAAAAAACCCATACTTTACCCTAAAACCGAAGACCCATCGAAATTCTAGCCAGAAAATGATAGAAGCTGCCTCATTTCTCAAAAAAAAGTCAATGCAAGATAAAGGAAAAGCCGTATGAGTGTCGTAACCATCTAAAATAAGAAGCAAAAAATGGCCGCACCAAAAACTACAATACGGCAATACCACACAACACAACGGAATTATTAATATATTTATACGGCTCAAGACGTAATACCGCATCAATTGTGCATTCACATGGAAGGCGTTTGGAATCAACACTTTGAGAACTTGTCACAGAAAAAATGGGGAATTTATATATTCCGTAACTTTCTGTATTTCGTGAGAGTAGGAAAAAGGCACAAATTTGCCTAATCATGACCTAAATTTCCATAAAATGCGCCCTGAAGGCTTTTGCGACAATCTTACTTCTTTCAAATTTTGGTCAAAACGGGGGGATTTATGTCATGCCAAAAGAAATGACGAACATCGTGCAGTATCGCTATGAACGCGAACAATTTGTAAAAGAGGCTCTCAACTGTCCTGATTACCTGGACGAGCTCAGAGAGATCGAAGAAGCCGTTCAGGAGCAAATGGATGAGATAGGTTGGATTATGAAATTGGTAGAATTGAGCGTCAGACCGAGGTTTCGATGCGTAAAAGGCGGAATGAGAGATAGTGAAGCAAAATTCAAAAAATCATTCAGATAGTGTTTAACGTTCCGCAAACATCAAACACACGGGTAATAACATTATAAGTAGACTAATGGCTATACGCGACCCAACACCAAGTTGCTCAATTTTGCTGATAAAAGAAGTTTTGCCTTTTTCGCAATAAATAAGAAAACTCAGATACCATGTAAATAAATTGATAATAAATACTACAAGGAACAAAACCACGAAGGCAAACCCAAATAGCCATAGCTTCCATTTTTCTAAAGTTGCATTCGAAAGGCCAGTAACTAGCTGCCCAAATAATATGCCGAACATCAATGATCCAATGGCATAGGTATTTACTAAGATGCGGTTGGCTGCGAATGCTAAATACGTCCTTGATGGAAAAAGCAAGGCAGCACCGAATAAGAAGAAACCGAATACACCAATCACGTTCCACAAATGAGGGCCTATACCCTCAGCAATCGCTTGGGTGAAATATTCGACGGACCTGTACTTTGCCAGCAAATGAACAAGCAGTATGAAAAGAAAAGCTGGGACGGCCCATGCCGCAAAAATGATTATCGCTTCATTTCGACCGGACCAAGGAGAGAAATCCTCTTTTCTGAAATGCGAAAATGTGGTCTTTATTTTGCCAAACATTCAGTAGACTCCAAAGTGGCAAGAATTGCCCAAAATGCACAATCTCCTGTCCAGTAACTCCTTCTACTAATATATCCACGCAGTTTTTGATTTATGCCATAACAGCAAACGGAAAGTATGGCTCTGATCTGGGCTTTTCAAGATTTGGATTTTGATTACCACCACTTAACCTAGTAACAAGGGTAGACGCATCATTATGGATATTAACAATGCTTCTTGAGTAATAGTATTGAGACAGGTCGGGTCTTGTGCTGTTCCTCCAGTTGTCAGCAGAACTGAATAAACTGGAAGAATAATATCCGCCAATTGATGCATTTTCGCCAGCCGATTCTCCTATTTGGCATGCGTGACCAACAATGATTCCATTTCCGCATTTGTCAATGCACTTATCATAATAATCTCTACACATTATTGCGTTTAATTGTGGCTCTGCAAAACAGATTGCAGCTTTCATTGCGCGTTCAAGTAGCTGTTCATAATGAACACGTCTACAACAGTCTAATAGTATAGTTCTTTTTGAAGAATTAATTCTAAGATCAAGAGAATCTATTTCTTCACCTCTTCTAAGCTCTAGAATAGTTGATCTAGCATTAGACGAAAAATAGCCATGACCACAAAAAATTACCATCGTATATGCAAGGTTGGGAATTGAGGATATTTTCTGCCTAAGCTGTTGAGATGTAGGCCTATCGAGGTGTTCGATTTCAGATTTGTACCAAGACCCACCTAAAGGGGAAGTCAAAAAATCAATGTAGTTCTTTACATCGACATAAACTCCATCGCAATATCGTTCTTCGCCTGCCTCTCCGGGATTAGATATTAACAAAGCCTTGCGCATTTCATTTCCCTCCCTTTGGCTTAGGTACTTTTTGTCCGTTTTCGAATTGTGCAATCAAAGAAGGAACCCATCTTTCGCTAGCCCCTGCGACTAGACCAGCTGCTACCATTGCAAGAGAAGCCTCATTTGCCTTCTGGAATACCGGGACAAAGAGGCCCAATTTCACAAAAATAGAAATGATCAAGCCGGAAATTACTCCGCCCATAATCCTACTTATTGCCTCAAGCATGTGTAACTTTCGTTCAGCATCAGTTGTAATTTGGGCATTACCCATCCTGAATATTATGGAAATAAGGGCTCCTAGCCCACCTGCTAGGCCAGCCAATACCACATATAAGCCGGTCTCTCCTAAGATTGGAATGATCTGAATCCTGAATGCCCATATCAAGCAAGCGGCAAGACCGCAAAAAATTCCTGACAAGCAGCTTGTAGATAACTGCCAATACCGGGCTGCCTCTATATTGCGAGCCCGAATATATTGCTCTGCATCATCAAGAATACTCATGGCATTTTCATAATCATGATTAAATGAGCGAGCTAGCCCTTCCCCAAGCATTCGTTTATAGTTGCGTCGAATATTGGTACGCAGATGATCATTTGGAATACATTCCAGGCTTGCCATACGATTTTTGATCTTGTTCCGACTTAAAGAATCGCCTTCTTGCCTTGCATCATAGGCGTCAGTGGTTTTCCAATCAACATCCAATTCTTTATCTAAAAAAACAACAAAGTCTTTTGTTTGCAAAATCAAATAATGAATATCGAGATCGCGCTCGAAGGGCAAAGCATCCGAGTCCATTGAAATCGCCTCCAAAAGGGGAAACCCCGCATCCATCAACACACTGTCTGTACAGAGACAGTAATCACCTGACAGTCCGTCCTTGAATGGGTTTCAGATTTACGCTGCCAGATTCGAGTTCTCAGTATCCGATTCTTCGTCCTTTGGCAAGCCTTCTATGAAGGCGGTGTACGGCGTTCTGCCGTTCATGTTGC
>NZ_JCAMRN010000087.1:0-25889 GCF_059620965.1 Geobacter sp. PheSNFMC | reverse complement strand
CCACCACCTCGATGCTCGTCGACATCTGGACGATGGCGGCGGCATTCTCGGAGGCCGTGCGCGACAGGCTTTCCACTGACTGGGCGACCTCGTTCACCGATCGGTCAATGGCGCGGATCCCGTCGGTGGTCCGCTGCACTGCCCCTGTCTGGACTTCCGCCGTGTCGAGCCCGCGCTCAACCGCGTCCTTGACCGTGGCCGAGATGGCCCGCAGCTCTTCGACGGCCTCCTTGACCCGGGTAACCGTTCCAGCCAGGCGGCCGAACATGGCATTGAAGTTGTCGGTGAGCAGCCCCAACTCGTCGGACGATTCATCCGTGACCGTGACCGTGAGGTCTCCTTCGGCCCCCCGGTCCATGGCAGATGCCAGATTGTTGACACGAGCCACCAGTTTTCTGGCGGAAAGCATCCAGAGAGCGAAGAGCGACAGCAGGGCGTTGCACCCGAGCATGCTTGCCAGAAGGTGCGCATGTCCCTTGCCGTAGCCGGCTGCTGGTGCATAGGTAAGCGCCAGAACCGCTCCCGTCGTTCCCACGGCGAGGCCGGCGGCGAGCGAAAAACGAATGAGTCTGGACCCCAGGCTGAGATTCTTTGCCACGGCAATCTCCCGGTATATGGTGGTGGTGAGGTGCGCGGAATGCTGACGCGATACGTCAAGTTGCGAGGTTGTATGCAAATGGCATTCCTGATATGGCGTTCGGGTAAAGGCCGGAACAGCGTTATCCAAAAGAGTAAACGCGCGCTCCTTCCTGGTAGAGTTCGATGGGGCCATCTTCGGAAACCTTGATGACCTTCCCCGAAAAGGAAGCTGCCGTGGCCGCGGTGGTGCGACCGCCGCCGGTCACCAGTTCCCGGGCGTGGGAGGTGTCGATGATGACCCCTGTGTCAAGCAGTCTGCCGCGGCGGCTGAAGACGGTCATGCCGTCGGACGAGAGGAGCCGCACCAGTTCGCCCGACTGCTTGAGCTGGCTGATGGTCTTTCCTTTCACCCGCTTTGCCAGCATCATGCCGAGTGGGTCGTCGCCCCCCACCGAGCCCCGCTTGAGGCGGGCGAGTTGCCGGTCCCCCCGTTCCAGGATCAGGACCACCGTGCCGTGGCGGGTTTTGGAGAGGGTATAGAGGGTCCAGGCAAGTTCCTCGATTTCCTCCGGATCGAGGCAGCCGGCCAGGAACGAGCGGAAGATGTCCGGATCGAAGATGCCCCATTGCCCCCTGCGCCGCACCAGAAGCTTGTCGGGGCAGATGATGGCTTCGATTTCCGATGACTCGTTGACTTTGACCGCAAAGGCCCCGGCCCCGGCGTTCCGGAGCAGGGCAAAGACGCTGCGGTGGGCGTTGCGGTCCACCTCGTCCCGTTCGGAAATGCCGCTGGGCTTGACGATGCCGGTGAGCTGCATCTGAACATTGGCGGCAAACAGCGAGTTGGCTCCATCGATGAAGCGGTAGGTGAGGGGATTGTCGAAGAGGGTGGGCGCCAGCGCCTGCTGGGGATTCAGGTCGAGCCATGCGCACTTCTGATGGCGCACCCGCTTGCGGAATTCCACCAGCGTCGTCCGGTACACGAGGAAACCGGTGGTGGCGGGCTTCCCCTCGTAGCGCTGGTAGGAGAGGTTCTTGAGGAGCTGGATCAACTGCTGGATGGACCAGAACGCCTTGCGGTGGTCGCCCCGGAGGAAGCGGGCCACCGTGATGTCCATCAGAGAGGCCAGGAGTGCGGTGCGGAAGTGAGCTGCATAGCCCTCCTGCCTGAAGCCCGAGTAGAGCACGGCAAAGGCGGCCACCAGTTCGCCGCAGAAAATCTCCTCGGTGCGGGTGAAGGGAATGGAGTGCCGGCACGCCGAAAAGAGGTAGGTGACCTCATCGACGACCATGGGTTTGCGCAGGACGTGCCCCCCCTCGGCCTCTTCCTCTCCCGGCCCCGTGAGGGCAACCCGGGCTCCGCCGAGCAGCCCCTGGAGGCTCGGCTTGATGGCATCGAAGACGTCTATGGGCATCGGCGCTCCGCTGGCTGTAAGGTCAATAGCATCGGTACCATTCTATCACCGGGCCGGTCAACTACAATACGTGTCTTTCCGGCGCCGGGAACCACCGGGCCGGTTGCCGTCAAAGAAAAAGGGGAATGGATTACCCATTCCCCTTTTCAGTGGCTCAGTCGCCACAACCGCAAGAATGCATCTCCCGTCCGCCAAACGGCGCTTTCCTGCCGCACTTCTGGCACCGCCAGAAGAGACCGCCTCACCCCGGCAGCAGGAGCATAAGCCCCTGACATTCGGGGCAGCTTTTCTGTGTTTCCATGGAAAACCCCCGACAATTATTCACCCGCTGACAGAGGGGTGTCTGCAAAAACAATGTCAATAATGTGCTAATTTGTATTATGTAACGGCTACCCGGAGCGCCGCCACGCCGACAACCTCGGCTTCCACGGTGTCTCCCGCCACGAGGGGGCCGACGCCTGCAGGGGTTCCGGTCAGGATCACGTCTCCCGGTTCCAGCGTGAAAACTCCCGACATGTAGCTGAGGATCTGGGGAATCCGGTGGATCATGAGGGAGGTGGAGCCGTCCTGGCGCATCTCTCCGTTCACCCGGAGGGTAATGCGCAGGTCGTGGGGGTCGGCCACCCGGCTCGCCGGAACAAAGGCTGAAAGGGGGCAGGAGGTGTCGAACCCCTTGGCGATCTCCCAGGGCAGTCCCTTCTTCTTTAATTCGGCCTGCACGTCCCGCAGGGTCAGATCAATGGCAACTCCGTAGCCGGCCACATGCTCCAGCGCCCGTTCGGGCGGGATGTCTTTTCCCCCTTTTCCGATCAGCAGCGCCAACTCGGCCTCATGGTGGCATTCGCGCGAATAGGAGGGGATGATGATGGTTTCCCCGTCACCGATGACCGCCGTGGCGGGTTTCATGAAAACAACTGGCGCGTCGGGAGTCTCGTTGCCCAACTCCTTGATGTGCTCGGCGTAATTGCGGCCGATGCAGAGTATCTTGCCGATGGGAAACTCATTCCCCGACGGGGAAAGCCTGGCTGTTTTCATCTCGTGCCTCCTTGGGGTGGGTGAGGTCTACAGGTTGCCGGCGCGGCACTGCTCCCGGTCGAGCCTGCACCCCTGCCAGGTGCCGCGCCGACGCAGCTCGTTCACGATCGCGTACCACATCTGGTTGTTCCTCAGGTTCCAGGTGGGCGCCACCCGGATGGCGAGGGGGGCCGAGCCGTAGAGGCGCTGGACGGCAATGCGGGGGGGGAGAAGCTCCAGGAAATCGCAGGCCGTGGTCACGTACTCGGCAAGGGTGATCGGCACGAATTCGCGCCTGAGGTAGAGTTCGGCCAGACGGGTCCCCTGTACCGCATGGAGCTGGTGAAGCTTAACCGAGTCCACCGGCAGCCCCGCAAGCAGGTGCGCCGTTTTCAGGAATCCTTCACGGGTTTCGCCGGGAAAGCCGTAAATGAGATGGGTGCAGAGGGCGATGCCCCGTCCCGCGATCCGATCAACGGTCCGGAGGTACTCGTCCAGGGTATGGCCCCGGTTGATCCGCTCCAGGATGGCGTCGTCCATGGACTGGAGCCCCAGTTCAATGCAGACGTAGTGCTCCCGCGCCAGATCGGCCAGCAGTTCAAGGGCTTCGTCCGCCAGGGCGTCGGGCCTGGTGCCCACCGAGATCCCCACCACGTCGGGATGGGAAAGGGCGCGGGTATAAAGGTCCCGCAAGCGGGCAACCGGCGCATAGGTGTTGGTGAATTTCTGGAAGTAGACGATGAACTTCTCGCTTCCCAGCCGTTGCCGGTGGTAGGCCATGCCCTCGGCCATTTGCAATTCGATCGACTTGTCGGGGACGGTGCCGCCGGGGGAAAAGGATGTGTTGTCGCAGTAGATGCAGCCGCCGGTGCCGCGGCTGCCGTCGCGATTGGGGCAGGTGAAGCCGCCGTCCACGTTCACCTTGCTCACATTGCAGCCGAAGCGGCGGCGCAGCCAGGTGCCGTAGGAGTGGAAACGAAGCTCGGGATGTATGAACAGGTCTGACATGACTTACTCGTCTCGGGTTCGGGGCGGCAGGAGCGCAAGGATCGCCCGGGCGCGTTCCCTGGGGTCCGGGGCGGCGATGATGGCAGAAATCAGGGCAATCCCTGCCGCGCCGGCAGCCAGCGCCTCGGGGATGTTCGCCTCCTTGATTCCTCCCAAGGCGAACACCGGAATGTGTATCTCCTGCGTCGTTGCAGCCAGCTGGCCAATGCCCACCGGCTCACCGTAGGCTGCTTTGGACGGGGTGGGGTAGACCGGCCCGAACGTGATGAAGTCTGCCCCCTGTGCCACGGCTGCTGCTGCCCCGTGGCGGCCGTGACACGAAACACCGATGAGTCGCCCGGAACCGAGCAGTTTCCGAGCCACGGCAGCCGGCATCCCCTCTTCGCCCAGGTGAACGCCGTCGGCCCCCGCGGCCAGGGCGATGTCGACCCGGTCGTTGATCAGGAGCCTGGCTCCGAAGCGGTCGGTGAGGCTGCGCATGGCCCGGGCGAGCTCAAGCAGCGCCCGGGCCGGCAGGTCCTTTTCCCTGAGTTGCACGCACCGCACGCCACCGGCCAGGGCCCCCTCGACCACGGCGAGCAGGTCCCTGCCACCTGTCTGGTGGCGGTCGGTGATCAGGTAGAGCGAAAAATCGACCTTAGCCAATCATCCCCTCGATGGGGCTCGATGCCGTGGCATAGAGTTTCTTGGGAATGCGTCCCGCCAGGTAGGCGAGCCGGCCGGCCCGCACCGCCATGTTCATTGCCTCTGCCATGGCGATGGGATCCCTGGCGCCGGCGATGCCGGTGTTCATGAGAACTCCGTCGATGCCCAGCTCCATGGCGATGGCTGCGTCGGAGGCGGTGCCGACGCCGGCATCGACGATGACCGGCACCTTGACCGCTTCCTTGATGATCAGGATGTTGTACGGGTTCCGGATGCCCAGGCCGCTGCCGATGGGGGCGCCCAGCGGCATGACCGCGGCACAGCCGATATCTTCGAGCTTTTTGCAGACAATGGGATCGTCGCTGGTGTAGGGAAGGACGGTAAACCCTTCCTTCACCAGAATTTTTGCTGCCTTGAGCAACTCTTCATTATCGGGGAAGAGGGTCTTCTCGTCGCCGAGCACCTCCAGCTTCACCAGATCGCTCATCCCGGCCTCCCGGGCCAGCCGGCAGGTCCTGACCGCGTCATCGGCCGTGTAGCAGCCGGCGGTGTTGGGCAGGAGCGTGTATTTTTTCGGGTCGATGAAGTCGAGCAGGCACCCTTTGCCCCGGTCGGCCAGGTTCACCCGGCGTACCGCCACCGTGATGATCTCTGCCCCTGAGACCTCCAGGGACTTGATCATCTGCTCGTTGCTGGCGTACTTGCCGGTGCCGACCATGAGGCGGGAGGAAAACTCGCGGCCGGCGATGACCAGTTTATCGGCTGCATTGGACATGGTGTAATCTCCTTGAAGTGTTTGGATCGCGACGCATTGTCGGGAACGGGCCGGACCGATGCGGCCGGCCTTACCCACCACCTACGAAGTGGACGATTTCCAGCGTGTCGCCCTCTTTGAGGGCAGTGCCCTGGTACTCCGCCTTGGGCAGGATGTCCGTGTTCAACTCCACCGCGACCCTGCGCGGGTCGATGTCGATGGAGTGGAGAAAGTCATGGACGTTCATGGGTGCGATGCTCTTGGCTTCGCCGTTGACGGTTATGTTCATGGGGCCTCCTGTGGGGACGGGGTGAGGTTGTGTAAACAAAAAAGGCCGCAGAAGCGGCCCATGGGTTGTGGTGATCCATGTTCTATCGCTTCCCTACGCCGGTATTACCCGGATCAGGTTCGAAGGGTCGCCCTGCCGTTTCGTGCCGTTCCCGGTTATCCGGGCGCGGTCCGAACGGCATCACAGACGGGCTCTCAGCCGAAACTCCCCTAGCGGTTCGATGGTATGTGATTGTCGAAACAGCCTAACGCACAGACAAAGCTAGCAATTCTCCTCTTTTTCGTCAAGCCTTTTCCCGTTTCGGCAGCCCGGCGCTGCACCGGCGGCTACTCTCTGCGGTTCCGGTCGATGGCATCGATGATCTCCTGGTCCTTTCGGATCGCTTCGGAGCAGAAGTTCCAGATGTGATAGCTCTCAAGCCCCAGAATGGTGATTCCTGCGACGAAAACGGCCCAGTAGTTCTCACCCAGGGATTTGGCGAAATAGTAGAACAGATAGAAGGCGGTCAGGTAGCCCACATGGGCGAACCCGCTGTATTGCTCGGATCCTCCCATCATCCGTGCCAGAATCAGGATGATGGCGGAAAAGGTATAGAGCACGAGCACTCCGCTGATCATGGTCGCTGAAGGCGGTTTCCCCAGAAAGGCCCGGACCGGGTCCGACATGGGAGGCAGAAAGCTGAAGTCCCAGAGGGCGGCGGTGCTCACTGCCAGGAACAGGGCCATGGCCCACAGCCCGCGGCTTGCCGTGACGCGGTAGCGGCGGATGCGCTCGGCCGCTTCCTGCCTCACCAGGTCGCGGTCGGGCGGTGAGATGGGGGTGTCGTGTGAAGGAGAACGTTCAGTGGTTCGCTTCATGGGTGCCGTTTCGATGGTTGACCTGACAGCGGAGTCAGGAGCGGTCCCGTTGGTTGCCGGCCGGTTCGTCTGGGGTGGCCTGGTCCGGTGACTCCCGCCGCTCCTTCAACTGGTGGGCCAGCTCCTGGTAGGCACGGGCCAGTTCTCCCACTTCATCGCGGTAGGCGGGTGCCTTGCGGCTCAGGTCTCCCCTCTTGACGGCGGTAACGTAATCGGCCAGTTCGCGGACCGGCAGCAGTACGTTCCGGCGCAGCAGGGCCGAGACTCCTCCCACGGTCAGGAGCAGCACCATCAGGCAGAAGACGACCATCCTTCCCTGCATGACGTTGAGGGTCTTCTGGAGCGGGGCTTCGGACAGGCCGATGTCGAGGGTGCCGAGCACCTTCTGGTTCGGGCTGTGGACGTGGCACGAGGCATTGAAGCATTCGGGCTCATTGTACACGGGAACGGTTATGGCAATGACGTGCCGCCCCTTTTCATTGATGAAGCGTCGGGCCTGGTCCATGCGCCCCATGCTGGTGAGGGGGACCGGGCCGGAGTGGCAGGCCACGCATCCCGCCTCTTTCTTGTCCAGGAGTTTTCCGATGTCCTCGGTGTGGGCCGAAAACATGATAACCCCTTTCTTGTTGAAGATGCGGGCGTGCTCGACCCCTTTCTGCTGCCCCACGTTGTCGATGATGTTGCGCAGGGTTTCCCGGTCATCCTTGAGCATGGCATAGCGTGCCGACTTGACGATGGTATCCGCCAGATTGGTTTCATGCTGAATGGCGTCGTTCAGCATGTCGGTCTTGATGACCGAGTAGAGGAGGATGCAGCAGACGATGACGAACCCTGTCACGGCGATTGCCGGCGGGACAATGGCTTTTGCGGCGAAACTCCGGGGCATGGGATCTCCTTTAAAAAGAAGTTTTCATGGTGAAGGTTAACCTCAATTATACAAAATGCAAGGGCGGGGTTGATGCCCCCGCCCTTTTCAGTACTGCCTGGAGTGATGTCAGGTGGTTACATGTTGTGGCATTTGACGCAGTCCTCCCGGACGCTGAATGCGGTCTTGCCGTTGTGGCAGGCGCCGCACGATTTGCCCTTCTCCATTTCGTGCATCGTCACGACCTTCGTGCTCCGGCCCGTCTTGTAGAGCTTGGTGTGGCAGTCGGAGCACGTGTACATGGAGAGGTGCAGGGCATGGCTGAAGGTGGCCGGACCGGCTCCCTTGACCTTGTAGTTCACGTCCTTCACCGGGTGACACTTGGCGCACTGCTTCACGTCGAAGACCGTTTTGCCGTTGTGGCAGGCACCGCATGATTTGCCTTTCTCCATGGCGGCCATGCCAACCGGCTTGTTCCTTCCCGGTACGTAGAGCTTGTTGTGGCACTGGTCGCACTTCATCTTGCCGGCGTGCAGCTTGTGGCTGAAAATGATCTTGCCCGTGCCGGGCGAAGAGAGGGTGACCTCCTTCACCATGTGGCAGGTGGCGCATTCGTTGAGTCCGAAGGCAGTCTTGCCGTTATGGCAGGCTCCGCACGACTTGCCCTTTTCCATGTCGGCCATGGTTGCGCGCCTGTTGGGGCCGGCGTTGAAGAGCTTGGGGTGGCAGGCGTTGCAGTTGTCATAGACGGCCAGGTGCTTCTGGTGGCTGAAGGGGGTCGGCCCCGTGGCCTTGACCTGATACGTGATCTCCTTCACCGCGTGACAGCGGGCGCATTCCTTCAGGGGGAACACCCCCTCCTTGCCATTGTGGCAGGCGCCGCACGATTTGCCTTTTTCCATGTCGGCCATGGTGTAGGCGACCTTCTTCCTGAGGCTGAAGATTCCGTCGTGACACGCCTTGCAGTTGTTTTCAATCCCCTTCTTGCCAATGTGAGCCTTGTGGCTGAAGACTACCCGGCCGGCGTCCTTCGTCTGGAACACCGCATCTTTAATGGTGATGCCGTAGGCGAAACCGGCAAGTGAGATGATACATACCGCGAGAAGAGGTAAACAGCGGAATCTCATGGTAGCCTCCTGTGGCAAGTGGATGCTTGTATGCTGTATGCACAAAGCAGATGGATTATAAGTAACAGGTATAAATTAGTCAATTTTAAATACTGTTCTGGTCTGGCGGATAGTGGATTTCCGGCGATTTCCACAAAAAAGGCGAAACGGATCGGACCGTTTCGCCTGTGGCTCTGCCGGGGGGTGTTCAGTGATGCTCAACCTCTTCCCAGCCATCCCACATGGGTTTGAAGTGGGCAAGGGGGGTGTGCCCCATGGTGGCCAGGTAGACGTGGACGAAGAGGAAGGCGAAGAAGCAGCACGCGATCAGGAAGTGGGCGCTCACGAGGATTTTGAGCCCTCCCATGAGCAGGATCAGTTCGCGCAGGGGCGCCACGTTCAGGATCAGGATGCCGGTCATGATCACCAGGGGCATCAGGGCGAGCATGAGTCCCATGTAGGCCACCTTCTGCATGGGGTTGAACTTGTCGTCAGGGGTGGCATGGTGGGGGCTCTGCCCTCCTTTGAAGAAGTAGTAGAAGTAGTAGAGCACCTGCCGGAAGATTCCCATTTTGATGTCATAGGTGTTCGGCACATAGAGCTTGAACAGGTTGCCCTTGACGATCAGGTAGTAGGCAAGCCAGACGGCATAGAAGATCGATACCGTGATCCCTGCCGTGTTGTGGAGCCTGATGGCTGCCTTGTAGGTCCCGAAGATGTTCACATATTCGGGGAAACGGATCTGGATGCCGGTCAGGCAGAGGGTCACGATCCCGAGAGCGTTGATCCAGTGCCAGATCCTGACCGGCATCGGGGTGAGGTAGATGAATTCCTTATGTTCGGCATGCTCGTTATGGGCGCTCATGGCTCAGTGCTCCTTTCTGTTTTTCCGGGTCAGGAATCTGAAGGTCCCGTGAATTCCCGCGAACGCGATGCCGCCGCTCACTATCAGGCCGCCGATGATGGACAGTGCCGTGCTGCGGGTGGAGCCCATCATGTAGAAGTCGGGGGTCCCGTAGAGAAGGTCAAGGACTGCGCCTTTTTCAACCGCGACGCGACTGTAGGTGCCGTTTTTGTCGGGAAATGCGACGAAGCTCGTCTGCATGGCCCGGGGACCCGATGCGTGGCAGAAGGTGCAGTCCCAGCGGTTATCCAGAATCTGATAGGTGTGGGTTATCTTTTCAGGGGTCATCATCCCCCAGAGCCTCATGCCGTCATGCCGGGCGTTTTTGTTGAACGAGCGCAGCTCGGCCAGGGAAATATAGTTGTCGCCATTGGTGTCGATGATCGCCTTCACGTCCCGGTCGCCCGGAAGGGCGCGGGAGAGGTCGTCGTAGGTCGCCGTTTTGAAGTCGCTCTGGGGTTTTTCCCCGGCCCGCTTCTGGATGTACATGGTGATCACGTAATTCTCGGAGCCGGTATGGCAGGTGATGCACGGCAGCGCATCGATATGCAGGTCCGCCTGGGGAAGCCACTTGCTGTGAACCTCGACCATCTTTGCCGTCTCATGGCACTTGGCGCACTTGGCGTTCATGTCACGGCCGGAGGTCAGGGCGGGCGGCTTCACTGCGTGGGGATCATGGCAGTCGGCGCAGCCGGCATTGTTGGCGTGGAGGCTCGCACCGTATTCTTTGGCGATCGGCGAATGGCATTCGCGGCATGCAGCCCGCGAGGGACGGATTCCATCGTCGGGATGGCTCGCTGTGACGCTGTCGTGGCATGAGGTGCAGCCGATGATGGCGTGGGTGGTGCGGCTGTATTTGGCGGCATCGATGTAGAGGTGGGAGCCGCTCTTCCCGATTTCCTTGTCGCTGTGGCAGCCGAGGCAGACATCGGCCGCCTTGTCCCCGGCCAGGGCCGCGGCGGGGAGTATCGCGAGGAGCGACAGCACAATTGCCGTCTTCCGTAGGGTGCGCATCGTGTGCCTCCTTGAGGTGATGTCGGGGCCGGCTCCCTGGGGGCCGGCCGGGCTCCGTGGCGCGCGGGGCGTCGCTCCCGCGCCGGCTGACTAGTGGTGCGCCTCTTCCTTGGCCATGGCCGGCTCTTTCCGGAGTCCCTTGGCAAAGCCGAGCATCATGAGGACGGCGGGCAGCAACTGTGCCACGATGATGAGAGCGCAGAATCCGAGGAATATCCATACGAAGACGCCGCTGTTGTCTTCCCGTGCTCCCGAGGCTGCCAGCGCCGGTACGACGCTGCCGAGCCAAAGTGCCGCTGCCTGTGTGATCGTTGTGGGTTTCATGGCTGTTTCCTCCTCCGTCGAGTTGTATGGCTCTTGCTATTGATGATTGAGTTGCTTTGCTCGATGAGCCGGACTGTTACCGCGCCGGCCGGCAACTGAGCAGACTGTCGAACGCGCAGCGCACGGCTTGGCGTATTTCTTCCTTGTCCTCCGGCTTGCTGGGCTTCAGGGCGTGGTAGAAAATCCCTTCCTTCCGGAGCTTTCTCATGGTCGGCAAAGACGCCTCATCGGATACCAGAATGATCGTCAGGTCACGGTTGCACTTTTTGAGCAGAGGAACCAACTCGCCGGCCTTGAACTCATCGAACTCGCTCCCCATCAGCACAACCTGGGCCGCCTTCTTGAGGATTCCATAGATCGCGTTGGCCGCCGAGGTGGTCACGATGACGTTGTATCCCGCCTCGATGAAGAGATCAGCCATCTGCTTGCGAGCTTCCGTATCATTGTCCGCTATGAGAAGTCCTAACATGGTCGTCCCTCTCTCTGTCGGCTTCGCTGTGGCAGCTCGTTCCGCGCCGCTTACGCCGTTTCGTTGCCCGATGCCCCGGTGGTGATGTCTTTTGCCGGCCTGATGAACAGCCCCTTGATCATCGCTCCGAAGAGCATGAGCCCCGGCAGGAGCTGGAGCACAATGATCAGGGCGCCGAATGCGAGAAACGAGGTTACCAGCAGGCCGTTCCCCTCTGATTCCGCTCCGCTGGCCGCCCATGCCGTGCCTGCCGTTGCCAGTGTCATCATCAATGCTTTCGCGGTCGTTTTCATATCAATCCTCCCTGATCCGGAGATGTGAGCCCTTTGATGTCAGGTAGTGCACTCGTCATGCCATGATGAGATTTTTTTATTAAAACTCTCTACTTTGTTGAAATGACAGAATTATTTTGCCGGGCTCAGCGGTGCGTGTCCCACTGGGCCTGCAGGGGCTGTATGGCTACTCTATACACGGAAGCCAATAGCGTCTGGCTTGCGGAGAGACCTTGCGCTGTGCAACTGATTGAAGTTGCGTTGGTTATTGGGGTTGAGGGTGGTGTATAAAAAAATATACAGTTGTTTTTAGTTGTAACATGCTGAAAATGCGAACTTTTGGTAAAAGGTGTATGCAACTCTTTCTGCCCAGGCGTTGTCAATGGGTTTGACTTCCCCACATGATTGAGGTAATTTAAAAACAGCTAATATTTGTCTATATTTGTCAGGGGGTTAATCTGTCTGGAACCATAGAGTCCATGTCGCTGCTCTCATGAAAACATAGCGCGGGGACGGCAACGGAAAGGGGATGGTGGCGGATGGAAAACATTGATGTACTTGTAGTTGACGATGAAGCGGTCATCCGGGAGGGACTGCGGAGGATCCTCGAAAAGGAGGGCTACCATGTGGAGACCTCCGCCAGCGGACAGATTGCCCTGGAGAGGCTGCAGGATGAGAACTACGGCCTGGTTATCACTGACCTCAAAATGCCCGGCATGAGCGGCATGGAGGTTCTCAAGGCAATCAAGATCCTGCAACCCGAGGTTCCCGTCATCATCATTACCGGATTCTCCACTGTGGACACCGCAGTCGAGGCCATGAAAAACGGCGCCTTCGACTATATCGCGAAGCCCTTTACCCCGGACCAGATCACGGAGAAAGTGAGGAAAGCCCTTGAGCAGCGAGCCGTACTGCTCGAGAATATCTTTCTGAAAAAGGAGCTGGGCGAGCACCACGGCTTCGACACCTTCGTGGGGGAGAGCAAGGAGATGCAAAAGGTTTACCGCCGCATCATCCAGGTTGCTCCCACCGACAGCACCGTTCTCATTACCGGCGAAAGCGGCACCGGCAAAGAACTGGTGGCCCGGGCCGTCCACAATAACAGCCACCGACGCGACAACCCCTTTGTGGCCGTGGACTGTACCTCCCTTGCCGAGAATCTCCTGGAAAGCGAGCTGTTCGGCCACGTCAAGGGGTCGTTCACCGGAGCCATCCAGACCAAGACCGGCCTGTTCAAGGTGGCCGACGGCGGCACGCTCTTTCTGGACGAAATCTCCAACATCAGTCTCACCACCCAGGCAAAGCTGCTGCGGGTGCTGCAGGAGCGGGAGATAACCCCCATCGGCAGCACCCAGCCGATCCCCATCGACATACGTCTCGTGGCAGCCACCAACAAAAACCTGCGCACTCTCGTCTCCCAGGGAACTTTTAGGGAGGACCTCTTCTTCCGGCTCAACATCATTCCCCTTGATCTGCCGCCCCTGCGGGAGCGCACGGGAGATCTCCATCTTCTTATCGGGCATTTCCTCTCCACGTTTTCCGAGGAGATGGGGCGGGATATCCGCGGGCTCGCCCCCGATGCCCTAGCCCTTCTGGAAGGCTATGCCTTTCCCGGTAACGTACGTGAGCTTGAAAACATCATTGAACGGGCCGTTGTCCTTGCAGAGGGGGACCTGATTCAGAAGGAGGACCTTGAGCTTCGCGTCGCTACGGACGCCCAGGCCGGGGGGGGCGGCTATGTGCCCCAGAACGTGGAAGAGCTCAAGGAAACAAAGCGCCAGATTCGGGAGCGGGCCGTGGAGCCCATAGAGAAGGCCTTCGTGCTTCAGGCGCTCAAGCGCAACAACTGGAACATTACCCGGGCCGCCGAGGAGACGGGGATGCTGCGGCCCAACTTCCAGGCATTGCTCAAGAAACTCCGGATTTCGGTCCGTAACCAGATGCCCAACTGAACGTACCGGCCACACAGTCTCACATACAAAAAGGGGCGCTCTATCGAGCGCCCCCTTTTGTATGTGGTCGTTTTGCTGTCTGCACCGCTCGCTGCCGGGTCAGGCGTTTCCCTGCCGCGGGCCGGCTGCCGCCTCAAGGGGGGCCTCGTGAACAAGTGGGAGGCGTATGGTGAAGGTGGTCCCCATTCCTACTCTGCTCTGCACGTCGATCCTGCCGCCATGCCCCTCGATGATTCCGTAGGAAACCGAGAGGCCCAGCCCCGTCCCCTTGTTTTCCTTGGTGGTAAAGAAGGGGTCGAATATCTTGCTGATTATTTCATCGGGAATCCCGCAGCCCGTGTCGGCAATTTCCACGCTGACCTCCTCATTCACATGATCGAGCCCTGTCCTGATGTGCACCTCTCCTGAACCGGCAATGGCGTGGCAGGCGTTCAGCAGGAGGTTGATGAACACCTGCTCTATCTGGTGGGGGTCAAGGAGCATTTCAGGTATGTCCGGGTTGTACTCCTTGACCACGGTGATGTCGTGGAAGCATGACTGATGGACCACCAGGGTCAGGGTGGCGTCCATGATGGCGTTGACGGACGACGGTCTTTTCTGCGGAATCGACTCCCGCGAGAAATCAAGCAGGCCCTTGACGATCTTGGCGCAGCGCTGGGTCTCCTTGACGATCAGGTCCAGGTCGGCCTTGAGTGACGGGTCGAGCTTCTTGTCGCTGGCCATGAGTGACGCAAAGACCAGAATGCCGGTCAGGGGGTTGTTGATTTCGTGGGCAATGCCGGCCACCAGCTCTCCCAGTGAGGCAAGCTTTTCGGAATGGACGAGCTGGGCCTGAATTCTCTTGAGCTCCTGGGTCCGCTCCTCGACCTTTACCTCCAGGTTTTTGCCCCAGTCTTCGAGCTCGCCATGGACCTTCTTGAGGTTCACGGTCATGGAGTTGAAGGCCGAGGCCAGTTCACCCAGCTCATCATGGGACGACAGCGTCACCCGCGTGTCCATATCCCCCTCGCCGACCTGCTGGGTAAGCCTGACCAGTTGTCGCACCGGCCGATTGACGAGACGCTGGGTGAAAAAAGTGAGGCAGAGGGCGATGAGCGTGATCTGCAGCACCGTCAGAACGATGATTTCGTTGCGGTAGGCATAGACCTTCTGGTGCATGGGGTCGAGGGAGACGATGACGTCGAGAACCCCCAGGACTTTCGCCTCCTTCGGGTGGTAGTGGCAGGGGGCGGTAAAGCAGCGCTCGTCGTTGTAGATGGCCTTTGCCAGGCCGAGAACCTGTTTACCTTCCCTGTCGGTGAAGAGGCGGCTGCGGTTCATGGTGGTGGCATGGACCAGGGGCGAGGGGCCCGAATGGCACATGTTGCACGCCTCGGCCTTTTTGTCCAGGAAGTAGCCGATTTCCCTCTGATCCGTGGAGTGGGTCACCTGGCCGAATTTGTTGATCATTCTGATCCGCTGGGTGATCCCCTTCTGGCTCCCGACCTCGTTGATGATCTGGTAGGCGCGCTCGCGGTTGTCTTCGAGCATGTGGTAGTGGGTGGTGCGAATGATCGTTTCGCTGAGCTTGTCGGCATCGGAAACCGCCTCTTCGAAGAGGAGTTTTTCCAACTGCTCCACGTTGATGTAGGCAAAGAGCCCCATAGTTACGAGGAGCACGAAGCTGGTGGCAATCGTTAATTTGGCGAGCAGGCTCAGGCGCACGGCAGCGGTTCCCGATTACGTGACGGAGTTGCTGTTATGTGGCTGTGGATATCGTGGTAACAAAAGATTAATGTGCGCAGCATTAATAGTCAAGCTGCTTGTGACCACAGATTCGGAGTCTCCGGAGGTGACACCGGCGGGAATAGGATGTATGATGTGAAATGCTTGACCTGAGCGGCAGGAAGAGCAACAAGGTGCTTCACGAGGTGGTAATGACCGGACCGAAACGTAGAGAATCCTATTTTCCCTTTGAACTGCACATGTCCGGCCGGGCGTGGCAACGCCTCGACCTGGAAACGGCAGCCAGGGGCCTTCCGCTGTCAGGGGGGCGCATTCTTTTCCTGCGCCGGATTGCCGAGCGACTTGATACCGTTCCCGAGGTGGCGGGGCGCCAGGTCTCAGCCGGAGCCCTTAACCTCTATACGCTTCTGCTCCGGGCCTTGCGCGGCATGGTCGACCTCTACGAAGAAAAGGGGCTGCCGGGAGCGCTCCTGTCGTCACTGGGAGCGGCCGGGGCCGTCTGCGGTGAAGACGCTGTCGCGGCGGTTGAGCGGAGTTTCGTGGAGCTTTTCCCTCCTGCCGCGGTACTTCTTGACGGAGAGAGCCCCGATCGCTTTCTGGGCGGTGCCGCATACCGTGAGCAGCGGCGCCGTCATGTGGCGACCGAGCTCCTGCTCCTGCGGGTGGCGTCGGAAAACCGGGCGATCGATACCTTCCGCCACCTGTTTGACGACGGCGAGCTGGCAGCCGTTTCTCCCTACCGACGCGTGATGGAGTCGGTCGAGGGCACGCTCGGAACGCTCCCGCCCGTACCGGGACTCGGCCTGGCCCTTCCCGAACTGCTGCGTGCCCCCCTCAAGGCCGCGCCCGACTCCCTGGCGGGGCAACTGTCATTTATCCGGGAGCAATGGGGGGTCTTTCTGCCGACCGAGCTCGTGGAGGAGTTGGCCATCGCCTTTGGCATCCTTGAGGAGGAAACCCGCGCACGCTGGGGAGGCGCCGGGCCTCCACAGGTTCTCAGATTCGGACCCGGGGCCGGGTTCGCCGGTCCTGACGACCACTATCCGGAGCCCGAGCGGTTCTCCCCCGACGTGGACTGGATGCCGAACGTGGTCCTCATGGCAAAGATGGTCTACGTGTGGCTCGGGCAGTTGTCCCGTTGGTACGACCGCGAGATCACCCGCCTGGACCAGATTCCCGATGCGGAACTCGACAAGCTGGCCCGCTGGGGCATTACGGGACTCTGGCTCATCGGCATATGGGAGCGCTCCAGCGCCTCGCGCGCCATCAAGCACCGCTCCGGCAACGTCGATGCCATCGCGTCTGCGTACTCTCTGTTCGATTACCGGATCGCCGACGACCTGGGCGGATGGGACGCGCTCCACGACCTGAAGGAACGGGCGCTACGCCGCGGCATCCGCCTTGCCAGCGACATGGTCCCCAACCACACCGGCATCTACTCCAAGTGGATCGTGGAGCACCCCGACTGGTTCATCCAGCTCGACTACCCGCCATATCCCACGTACCGCTTTACCGGCCCCGATCTCTCCGGCTCGCCCGAGGTGAGCGTTCACATCGAGGACGGTTACTGGGACCGCACCGACGCCGCCGTCGTCTTCAAGCTGTACGACCATCGGGACGGGGCCACCCGCTACATGTACCACGGCAACGACGGCACGAGCACCCCCTGGAACGACACGGCCCAACTGGACTACCTCAAGCCGGAAGTGCGCGAGGCGGTGATCCGGACCATTCTCCATGTGGCCCACAACTTCCCCATTATCCGGTTCGACGCGGCCATGACCCTGGCCAAGCGCCACTACCAGCGCCTCTGGTTTCCCCAGCCGGGTCACAGCGGAGTCCCCTCCCGGGCCGAGCACGGCATGACCAGGGCCGCTTTTGATGCCGCCATGCCCGAGGAGTTCTGGCGTCAGGTGGTGGACCGGGTTGCCGCCGAAGCGCCCGATACCCTGCTGCTGGCCGAGGCCTTCTGGCTGATGGAGGGATACTTCGTCCGGACCCTCGGCATGCATCGGGTGTACAACAGCGCCTTCATGAACATGCTCAAGATGGAGGAGAACGCCAAGTACCGCCAGACCATCAAGAATGTGCTGGCCTATGATCACCGCATTCTCCAACGGTTCGTGAACTTCATGAACAACCCCGACGAGCGGACCGCCGTAGAGCAGTTCGGCAAGGAGGGAAAGTACTTCGGTGCCGCGGTGCTGCTGGTCACCATGCCGGGGCTTCCCATGCTCGGCCACGGACAGGTCGAAGGATTCCACGAGAAGTACGGCATGGAGTACCGGCGCGCCTACTGGGACGAACCGGTGGACGAGCATTTGGTGTCCGGCCACGAGCGGTGGATCTTCCCGCTCATGCGCCGCCGCCCCCTTTTCTCCGGGTCGGGCAACTTCGTGCTCTATGACTTTTTCGTGAACGGAGCGGTAAACGAGGATGTGTTCGCCTACTCCAACCGCCGGGGAGACGATCGGGCGCTCGTTGTCTTCCATAACCGGTTTGCCGCCACTTCCGGCTGGATCAGGAGTTCATGTGCCAAGGTCGCCAACCCCGAAACGGGCGACACGACCTCCGTCCAGACCGACCTGGGGACTGTCCTCGGCTTGAACGGCGATGGTCGGCACTACTACGCGTTCCGCGACCACGCGACAGGGCTCGAGTACCTGAGAAACGGTCGCGAGCTTTGCAGGGAGGGGCTGTTCGTTTCCCTGGAGCCGTACGAGTTCCACGTGTTCCTCGATTTCAGGGAGATCCGTGATGACGATTTCGGAACCTGGGGCCACCTCTGCCATCGGCTGGGCGGGGGTGGGGTGCCGAGCATCGACGAGGAGGTCAAGCTTGTCCGCCATGGGACGCTTGTGGCGCGTTTCACCGACCTCTGGGACGAGCCGGCGGTGCTTGACGTTCTCGCCTCCGCCGGCAGGGTGACCGCGGCGCGCCGGAAGGCGACGGCTGCGTTCCGTGAGAAGCTCATGGCGTTCCTGACGGAGCTTGCCCGGGAGACAGGGGCGGCCGGCGAGATGGGGGACGTGGCTGACACGATCATGGCCCGGCTGGCCTTGGGAGTGAAGCCGGCCGCAGCCAGGCCGGAAGAAGCGGACGAGCATGACCCCGGCACCTGTGCCGCCCCCGGGGACGCTCTGCTGGGCCGGCTGATCCGCGGGAGCCTCGCGGTTGTCGGCGAAGCGGGACGACTCGCCGGCGCTGACGGCTACCGCGCCCGTTCCGCCGAATGGTTTGCGACCCTGGGGCTGCGGCGAGCCCTGGCCGACATCTTCCGCCCGGCATGCGGCACCGGCGACGATGAGGCGCTGTGCGCGGATCGGGCGGTCCTCCTGGTCGAAGTGCTCCTGGGACTGGAGCGCCTCGATACCGCAGAGGCCCTGCGCCGCTGTCTGGCGAGACTTTTTACCGACCGATCGGCAGCCCGTTTTCTTGGCGTCCATCGAAGCGGAGGCGTCGACTGGTTCGTGCAGGAGCCGTTCGAGACGCTGGTGGGCTGGATCCTGTTCCTCGCAGACCGGGATGCCGCCGTTGCGAAGCAAAGGGGCGAGCGGGCCGGCACCACAAGGATGATTGCCCACGAAGCGGTGCGCCTGGAGGCGATGGCGCGTACGGCCGGCTATCGGGTCGATCTTATGCTTGCTGCCCTGCTGGAAACGCCGGAGCGGAAACATACCCACTCCGGCAAGAAACCCGCTTCGGTGCGCGCAACTCGTTGCAAACGGTGACGCGATAGCGTGTTTCCGTGAGTGGAAACGGAGTTAATGGGCCTGCTTGCATGGTGGAGGAGAAAAAGGCTGCGCAGGGGCGAGTTTCCCCCCCAGTGGCTGGAAATCGTTGAACGCAATGTGCCGTTCTACAGTCGCCTGTGCGCTGACGACCGGCAGGAGTTGCTGCGGCACGTGCGGGTGTTCGTGGAGGAAAAGAGCTTTGAAGGCTGCGGCGGCATCCGGATGACCGACGAGATAAGGGTCACCGTGGCTGCCCTTGCCTGCCTGCTCATCCTCCATCGGCCCGGTGATTACTTCCCGCACCTTTCGTCGATCGTCATCTATCCGGACGAGTACGTCGGCCAGCGGCAACGCTGGGACGAGGGAGGGGTGGTCACCGAGGGGCCCGAGCCCCGGGTGGGCGAGTCATGGGAGTTGGGGACCGTTGTCTTGTCCTGGAAGGATGTGGTGCTGGACACCCAAACACCCGATGACGGGTTCAACGTGGTGTTTCACGAATTCGCCCACCAGCTCGACCACCAGGACCGGCTCACCGATTACGACGGCTTTCTGCCCAATGAGCCCGAACAGTCACCCTGGCGTGAGATCCTGGAACAGGAATACCGGCGCCTCATTGACGACGACGAAGCCGGCCGCTGGAGCTTTCTCGATCCCTATGGGGCCGAGAGCCCTGCGGAATTCTTCGCCGTGGCGACCGAGAGTTTCTTCGAGATGCCCGGTGAGTTGAAGGCCCGCCATCCGGAACTCTACGGATTATTGCGTTCGTACTATCGCCAGGACCCCGCTGTCTGGGAATAACCTTCGTCTGGGTAGGTCTCCGCCACCTCGATCTCGATGTAGTCCGAGAAGTTGGGGTCGCCGGCGCGGCGCAGGGTCACCTCGGTTGAGACGAGCCTCTTGTTGACGTAGGAGTAGCCGGACAGAACGATGATCTGGGCCGACGTCTTGATGCCGAAAACCTCGGCGGGCGTCGGCACCCCCTCAACATCCCCAGCCACGATCACGGTCCGATGGATCTCTTTCAGCCTCCGGTCGAAGAACTGTTCCACCTCCCTCAGGTCTCCCTTTACCGCATAGACCACGTTGCGCCGCAGGGGCTCATTCTCACGGATCTGAAACACGCGGGAATCGGGGAAACGGCCGGTCCGCGGCTCAGGAGCGGGAATGTCCACGGCGGGAATGATCCGCTGTCTTTTCCATGAGGTGGCAAAATCGCTGCTCACGGGGATGTGGAGTTCGTAAACCGCCACCGTTAGCGGAACGAGCGGCTTGCTGGTCTTGATGTCCCGGATCGTGCCGTCGGAAATTTCAATGGTATCCGGTTCGCCTTCCACCTTTCGCGTAATGGTGATTGCTGCGTCAAGGACGGTCCGGTCCCACGCGAAGTCGCCATAGTAGGCGGCCCCGTAGATGCTGATACCCCGGGAGATCAGGCTTTCATTGAGCTTGCGCACGTTTCTGCTGGTAATTCCCCGGTCCGAGGTGATGGTCACGAGACGGCGGTCTCCCTCGGTGGTAACCGTGATATCCCGGTACTGGAACGAGGGGGAGAAGAGGGGGGCGAGGGTCCGTTCAGCCGGAGAGGCCTCGGGCGCCTCCACCGCAAGGTAGTCCTGGGGGGCCGCCGGAACCACTGCCTGCACGGGTGCTGCCAGCAATATCGCACTACCTGCCGTTGCCGCCAGGGCCTGTCTCGCGAAGAGAATGTATCTGTCCAAACGCACGGGGGTCTCCTTTCGAGCTGGTTCGCTTCCGTCAATGACACCCATGGAGAGATTCATCCCGCCAGGGAGGAAGACGAATGGTCCGTATCTGGTGCTGCCGGAGGATGGGTTGGATTGTGGGTGGTGAGGATTGTCTAATTATGCATGTCGGCTACTCGATTTCCAGCAAAATAGTTGGGCGGGGCGGTGCATCGGCATTGGCCGAGCCCGGGCCGGAAAGCGCAAATGGGGCTGCGGCGTGTGCCGCAGCCCCATCGTGTATGCTGGAGCCACCGATCCGACTTGAACGGACGACCTGCTGATTACGAATCAGCTGCTCTACCGACTGAGCTACGGTGGCATGCAATACTTCATGTAACTTTGCTGAATTGCGAGACTGAATTGTATGCTCGGCCACAGGATTTCAGAAAAAGTGTCGTAAATGCGTTGTGGCGATACCTGTATTTACCCGAATGCCGGGCAGGTGTCAATATGTAATCCCTGCCGCTAGCGGGTTGCCGTCCGCTGCTTTTCCATGGCGTCGTCCATCACCTTGTAGGCACAGAACTCGCCGCACATGGTGCAGGCGCCGTGCTCGGCCACGCCCGACTCGGCGCGCATGCGCCGGGCTTTTTCCGGGTCGAGGGCCTGTTCGAATTGCCCTTCCCAGTCCAGTTTCTTGCGGCATTTGGCCATGGCGATGTCCTTGGCCATGGCCCCCTTGACCCCTTTGGCGATATCGGCGGCATGGGCGGCGATGCGGGAGGCGATGACCCCCTCGCGGACGTCTTCCACGCTCGGCAGTCGCAGATGCTCGCTCGGCGTCACGTAGCAGAGGAAGTCGGCCCCGGCCGCTGCGGCGATGGCGCCGCCAATGGCGCAGGTGATGTGGTCGTAGCCCGGAGCGATATCGGTTACCAGGGGCCCGAGGACGTAGAAGGGAGCGCCGTGGCAGAGCCGCTTCTGGAGGAGAATGTTCGCTTCGATCTGGTTGAGCGGCACGTGCCCGGGGCCTTCGATCATGACCTGAACCCCCACGTCCTGGGCCCGCTGGGTCAGCTCGCCCAGAAGGATCAACTCGTGGATCTGGGCCCGGTCAGTGGCATCCGCGAGGCAGCCGGGGCGGAAGCCGTCCCCCAGCGACAGGGTCATGTCGTACGCCTTGACGATGTCGAGCAGCCGGTCAAAGTGCTCGAAGAGAGGGTTTTCGGCGTTGTTGTAGGTCATCCACTCAACGGTGAAGGCGCCGCCGCGGGAAACCACGTCCATGATGCGTCCCTCGTTCTTCATGCGCTCGACCGTGGCGCGGGTCACGCCGCAGTGGACGGTGATGAAGTCGACCCCGTCCTCGGCATGCTTGATGATTCCCTCGAAGATATCGTCCACGGTCATGTCGACGATGGCCTTTTTCTTGGTTCTGACCGCATCGAGGGCCGCCTGGTAGAGGGGGACGCTGCCGATGCAGGCATTGGTCTCGGCGATGATCGCGCGGCGGATTTCGTCCACCGGTCCGCCGGTGGAAAGATCCATGATGGCGTCGGCGCCGTGGTGAACCGCCACCCGGGCCTTCTCAAGCTCCTTGGTGATATCCGTGTCGTCGGCGGAGGTGCCGATGTTCGCGTTGACCTTGGTCCGCAGCCCTGTGCCCACTGCCAGGGGGCGGCCGTTGTGGTGCTTGTTGTTGTGGCAGATGATGATGGTCCCGTCGGCAATGCCCGCCCTGATGAATTCGGGCGATACCCCTTCGGCCAGGGCGGCCTCTTTCATCTTGTCGGTGATGATACCGTTGCGGGCGTATTCCAGTTGCGTCATAGCCATGTGTCGATACTCCTTGGTCGTTATCCGGGTGATTTCTGCCGGTCCTCGATCACCGGTCCCTGACGTCCTCCGCGGCGAGGATATGGTTGACCGGTCCGTGTCCGCGTCCCAGGGGCTGGGCAAGGCGGATGGCAGCGGTGATGTAGCGTTTGGCCCGGGCGATCGCTTCGCGCAAGGGGTCGCCCTGGGCCAGATAGGCGGCAATGGCCGAGGAGAAGGTACAGCCGGTGCCGTGGGTGTTTTTCGAGAGGATTCGCGGTGAGGCGAAGCGGTGGAAGGCTGCCCCGTCGAAGAGGATGTCCACCGAGTCGCCGGCCAGCAGGTGGCCGCCCTTGATGAGAACGTTGCGCGCCCCCAGCCGGTGCAGGCGGCGGGCCGCCTCCCGCATCGATTCTTCGTCGGAGATGCTTGCGCCGGTGAGCCGCTCGGCCTCGGGTATGTTGGGGGTAACCAGGTAGGCGAGGGGAAAGAGCCGCGCCTTGAGCACGCTTACCGCTCCGCGGTCGATCAGGTTCGCCCCCCCCTTGGCCACCATGACGGGATCGACCACTACCATTCGCCGCCGGTACTCGACAAGCTTCGAGGCGATGGCGACGATGGTTTCCGCCGAGAAGAGCATGCCGGTCTTGACCACATCCACGGGAATGTCGGAGAAGACCGCGTCGAGCTGGTCGGCAACGAACGCCGGCGGTACGCCGTGGATGCCGCTGACCCCCCGGGTGTTCTGGGCTGTCAGGGCCGTGATGACCGACGAACCGTAGCTCCCGAGCAGGGTGACGGTTTTCAGATCTGCCTGGATGCCCGCGCCTCCCCCGGAATCGCTGCCGGCCACGGTAAGGACGGAGCCGCGCGGAAACGGTGCGCGCCGGTTGAAGAGCAGGGCTAGCTCGGTGGCCGCCAGGGCCGGGTCGGGCTGGGACAGGACCGCCGATATGACTGCCACGGCATCGGCACCGGCGTCGATGACACGGGCGCCGTTATCGCGGGTGATGCCGCCGATGGCGACGATGGGGATGCTGATGGAGCTCCGGATGGCCGCAAGCAGCTCCGGTCCGGCCACGTGCTCGACCTCCTTGCTCCGGGAGGGGAACATGGCGCCGAAGCCGATGTAGTCCACCCCGGCCGCCTGGGCCTCCAGGGCTTCGCTCAGAGTGTGGGTGGACACGCCGATGATCGTGCCGGGGCCGAGAACGCGCCGCGCTTCGCGGGGGTCGCCGTCCCCCTGGCCCAGGTGGAGGCCGTCGGCCTTGAGGCTTGCGGCCATCTCCAGGTCGTCGTTCACGATGAAGGGGATGCTCCGCCTGCGGCACAGCTCCCGCAACTCAAGGCCGAGGGTGAACCGGCCCTCCCGGTCCAGATTCTTGTTGCGGTACTGGACCACCCGGGCACCGCCGTCAATGGCCGCCTCAACGCGCGTGATGAGGTTGTCGTCGTGGTCGGTCACCAGGTAGAGCCCCCTGATGACCGAGTCGTGCTTGTCCCGGTTGACGACGAGCCGAAGCGTGTGACCGTTAGAGGCCATGGCAGGAAATCTCCTCAAAAAAAAACCGCGACGGCAAAGTCGCGGTTCCAGAAAAGACGTACGGATGATTGTTTCTGGCCGCTTCCCTACGCCGGTATAAACCGGATCAGGTTCGAAGGGTTCGGGCGTGGCCCGTCTCAGTTCCCAGGAACTCCCCCAGCAGACTATGTGTGTAAACAAAGCTAAACGATAATCCCCCACAAGTCAACGGAATTAACGTGGATTTGCCGGGCGGTAAGGCGCAGGTTTTCATCCTTTACAGCCGGGAAGAGAAGTGGTACCTAAAGGGGCATGGACAGCCGGCCCACCATTGCTGAAGTCGATCTCGCCGCCCTCCGTCACAACTACGACCTCGTCGCCCGTACGATTCCCCAGGGGTGCGGCATCCTGGCGGTAGTCAAGGCCGACGCCTACGGCCACGGCTTCATGGATATCGCCCGCGAGCTGGAGGCCCTGGGAGTGACCGCCTTCGGCGTTGCCTTCCTGGCCGAGGGAATTCAACTGCGCAAGAGCGGCATCGATCGTCCCGTCCTGATCCTGGGAGGGGTTTATCCCGGCCAGGAACGCAAGTGCGTGGGGTTCAACCTGTCCACGGCCTTGTTCAGCCTGGAGCAGGCGCGGGTTCTGGACGATGCGGCCGGCCGCCTGTATCGCCGGGCAAGGGTCCATGCGAAGATCGATACCGGCATGGGGCGCCTCGGCATCCCCCACGAGGAGGCGCAGGCCTTCTTTCGCGCCCTGCGGGAGTTGAAGCACCTGGACCTGGAGGGGATCATCTCCCACTTCGCCTCCGCCGACGAACTCGACGAAGATGGCCGGCGCTACTCCGATCTCCAGGCGGGCCGGTTTGCCGCGGCTGTCGCGGCGGCCCGCCACGAGGGATTCGAGCCGCGCTATGTCCATATCGCCAACAGCGCGGCAGCCTTCGGCATGGACCTGCCGTTCTGCAACCTCGTCCGGCCCGGAATCGTCCTCTATGGCGCGCTCCCTTCCGGCGACTTCGAGGGAAAGATGGCGCTCAAGCCCATCATGCGCCTGCGCAGTTCCATCGCCTTGCTCAAGTGGGTTGAGCCGGGCACGAGCATCAGCTACGCCCGCCGCTTCACCGCCCCTGACCGGCGACTCGTGGCCAGTATTCCGGTCGGCTACGCCGACGGTTACAGCCGTTCCCTCACCAACCGCGCGGAGGTTGTCGTGCGCGGTCGGCGCGCTCCGGTCGTGGGCACCGTCTGCATGGACTGGATCATGGCCGACGTGACCCACATCTCCGGCGTGACCGTTGGCGACGAGGTGACGCTCCTGGGGTGCGACCGGGAGGGGAACTGCGTCCGTGCCGAAGAGCTTGCCGAGTGGGCCGGCACCATCCCCTACGAAATTTTCTGCGGCATCAGCAAGCGGGTGCCGCGCATCTACCTCAACCCGTCGATCAGGCACAGGTGAGGAGAAAGGAACCTCCGATGACCGAAGGCATCAAGCTGACATCGCTCGTCAAAGCAGCCGGCTGAGCGGCAAAGCTGGGCCCGGCGGGCCTGGAACAAGCGCTGAGCGGCATGGTTCGGGAAGACGATCCGAATCTGCTGGTGGGGCCGGAAACCGCCGACGACGCGGGGGTGTACCGGATAGGGGAGGGGCTCGCCCTGGTGGAGACGGTGGACATCATCACCCCACTGGTGGATGATCCCTACACCTTCGGCCGGATCGCGGCGGCCAATGCCCTGTCGGATGTCTTCGCCATGGGCGGGCGGCCGGTCACGGCCATGAACCTCGTCTTCTTCCCGGCGTGCGCGCTGCCGGGGTCGGTCCTTTCCGCCATTCTGGCCGGCGGGCACGACGCCCTGCGCGAGGCGGGGGCCTGTCTCGTGGGCGGCCATACGGTGGAGGACGACGAGCTCAAGTACGGCCTGGCCGTGACCGGACTCA
>NZ_JCAMRN010000086.1:0-14602 GCF_059620965.1 Geobacter sp. PheSNFMC | reverse complement strand
GGAAGCTCCTCCGAGCTGTCCTTTTGTGGCTTTTCAAAGAGCGGTTCAGAGGCATCACTGACGACATTACGGCCCTGATTGAGAGATTCAACCGGCTGTATCAACCTGTCTCAGGGTGATTTGAGACTTTTTCAGGCACGACTATAGTAACGTCCTTCGTTCTTGTCTCCAGGCCTGACGCCAGGGAAAACTGTGTTGATGACAAGATTCACGGGTGATTATGTATGGGCAGTGTAAAGACCGGTATAGGCAGGTTTAGGCCATTGTGGCCGCTGCAGTCGGCTTAGCGTACGATTTTTTCCGTTTTCTGAAGCGGCCCCAACTGTATTGAAACAATTTCAGGTGTGGGTACGAGTCGAAGCTCTGGGCCTGAAGCTGGAGTGAATCGTTTTAAGCTTACCATAAGCTGCGAGAGCTATCCTTACCGCCTCCTGCCTGATTCGTGTCCTAAGCTGGAGTGGCAGTCGATCAACGAAGTCTGGTTCAATGTTCAAGGGAGCGGCTTCTGAACCGGAAAGACTCAACCCGACTTTGCCCTTGAACAATGCCGTCGGTTAACTGTATGTTGACGCTAAAAGGACACAAGCAGCATGACAAGATGCCGTTTCCTCCACACCGCCGACATCCACCTCGGCAAAACCTACCGCACCTCCACCGGCGAGGCTGAACGCTACGAAGACTTCTTCCGCATGCTCGGCAGCATTGTGTCCGGCGCCATCACGGAGAGGGTCAATTTTGTCCTCATCGCCGGCGACCTGTTCCACACCGGCCAGATCCTCCCCCGAACCTTCGCCCGCACCATCGAGATACTTCAGCCGCTCAAAGACGCCCGCATCCCTTGCATTGCCGTGGAGGGCAACCACGACTGGATTCACCGCCGCGACAGCATCTCCTGGATGGAGGCCCTGTCGCAGATGGGGTACATCCACCTGCTGCGCCCCAGCCGCACCGAGACCGGCGGCTACCGCTTTGATACCTTCGATTACGAGCAGGGGATGGGTGGCCACATCGAGGTCAACGGGCTAAACATCTACGGCCTTGGCTACATCGGCACCCAGGCCGGCGCCCATGTAGCACGCATCTGCGATGCTATCACCACCACGAACAACATCCTCCTCTTCCATGTGGGGGTCTGGACCTACTCACCGGTGGAGATCGGCAACATGAAACCGGAAGAAGCGATCCCCCTGGCCGATGTCTTCGACTACGTGGCCCTGGGCCACGGCCATAAACCCTATATCATCGCCACCCCCGAAGGCCGTCCCTACGCCTTCAATCCCGGCTCCCCCGAATGCGTCAACTTCGGCGAGGAAAAATACGACAAGGGGTATTACCTGGTTACCGTGGAGGATGGTGTCTTCACCCACGAGTTCCGCCCGACCAGTCCCCGCCCCATGCTGGTGACCACCATTGACCTGGATGGTGCCGGAGATGCGGAAGCAGCCCTGGCACGGTTCCGCAACGAGGTTGCCGCAAAGATCGCATCGTTCAGCGATGACCGCCAGCCGCTCCTGGAGGTCAAGCTCACCGGCCGGGTCGGCTTCCACCCCTTCGAACTGGGGCGGGAACGGCTTCGTCTGGCCCTTGAGGAGATCTGCAACCCTCTCCATGTGGAGATCAAGAACCACCTCTCCCTGGTCACTGCCGGCGGTGGCGCAGAATCCGAGAAGAAGAGCCTCGCCGAGATCGAGCGGGAGGTGCTCAGGGAGTTGATATCCGCCAAGAGCGAGTACAAGGGGCGGGAGGATGAACTGGTGCGGCTTTCCCTGGCGATCCGCGACCAGGTGCTCAAGGGGGAGACGGACGGCGAAGAGTTGCTGGGTCTTCTGATGCGGGAGCCTGCCTGATGCGGATACTCTCCATCCATCTGAAGAACATAAAATCCCACCGCGACACGGAGCTTACCTTCTCCGCCGGGATCAACGTCCTTTCCGGCCCCAACGGCGTCGGCAAGAGCACGGTGTTCGAGGCGATCGGCTACGCCCTGTTCGGGGTGGACGCCCGGGACTTCGTCTCCAACGTGGACCGGTTTCTCTCCATCGGTACCAAGAAGGGAGAGATCGCCGTCACCTTCAGCACCGACGCCAACGAGACCTGGCGGGTGACCCGCACCGTCGGCACCCCGACCAAGTGGCTTCTGGCCAAAGCGCAGGGTGGAGCCTTCGAGGTGGAGGAGCACGCCCGGCTCGAAGAGACCGAAGCCCGCATTGCCGAACTCCTCGGGCTCAATAACGGCCGGCCCCTGGCGGAGCAGTTCAAGCTGGTAATCGGCCCGTTCCAGAACGAATTCCTCGGCCCCTTCGTCATCAAACAGCCCACCAAACGCCAGGAGGCATTCGACGAGATCCTCGGCATCGATGCCTGGCGTAAGACCTACAAGAGCACCAGCGCGCTCCTCTCCGCTGTGCAGGAAAAGATCAAGATTATCGCCGTGGAGATCGAGGCGAAAGAAGCCCAGGTTGTGGTCCTGCCCGAGCGTGAAGATGAGCTGGCAAAAATAAAGACCGATGCCGAGGCACTCCGGAAAGTCCTTTCATCACAAACGGATGCCCTGCGGGACGTGGAGAAACAGCTTATCGAGCTCGATGGCCAGGAAAAAGGAATCGCCGCGCTCCAGGCCGAGATCCAGATCCTTGCCAACCGCATCACTGATGGCGAGGGCAAGATCAGGGATCAGAGGCAACGGGTAGGGGAGGCGGAGAAGGCCGGCGGGGTTCTGGATCAGACGCGTCCAGGCAAGGAGGCTTTCGAACGGGCCGAGTCGCGGCTGGCGGAGTTGGTGAGTAAGGACAAACAGCGTCGAGAGGTCGAGAAGGACGTTGCCCGCCTTGAAAATGAGACCCAGCGCCTGACCCAGGCAGTCGAACATGAGCAGAAGGAGATAGAAGGGGAGGGGCGCCGCCTCAATGAGGAAGAGGACGCCCTTGCCAAGGCCCGGAGCGAACTCAAGCCGGACCGGATGGTGGTGGACACGGCTGGCCGACTGTCAGGACTTCGCGACGAGGTCAATGGCGTTCGCTCGGAAAAGGGACTCTTGGAAGGGCGCCGTATCGGACTTCTGGAGGGGCAGGAGAAGCTCGGCGAAGGGTCGTGCCCCTTTTTCAAGGAGCCTTGCCGGAACGTGGCCGGAACCACGCCGAAAGACGTGTTCACCACGAGGATTGCCGCGCTTGACCGGAAGATGCAGGCACTCACCGAGGCCTTGGGCAAACTGTCCGTAGAGGTGGCTGACGCCGAGGCGGCCGAGAAGCAGCTTGCCGCCCTGGCAGTCCGGAGCCGGGAACTGGACAAGCAGGCGACGGCCCTGGCTGAACGCCGCGCCAGAAATGAGAAGCGCGCCGCGACGTTGTTGGCACTGTCAACGCAACAGGCCGAAGCGGCCGCCCGGGCAAAAGTTCGCAAGGAAGATCTTCAGGTTTTTGTCGGCCTCGACCGCGAGATTGAAAATGCAACTGCGGAGCGGGGCCGGTTCCAGGCCGACCGCGATGCCTACCATGCCCACGAAAAGGATGCCCTGGATCTGGATAACCGGCGCCAGACCCTGGAAAAGATGCTCCGACTCCTGGAAGAGTTGCAGAAGCACCTCATCGGGAAGAAAGAAGAACTTGCCCGGCTTCAGGAAATCTATAACCCGGACCGGCACAAGGATGCCCGTGACCAGAAAGACCGCCTGGTAGCGCAAGTCGCCTCGCTGGCCCAGCAGATCGAGAATCTGGAGAAGGACCAAAAGCGCCTTGAGGATGAAATCGGCAAACTGAAGCTGCTTAAAGACGAGATCGCACGGAAACAGTCCGAACGGAATTCCTTCGAGCTGAAAGAGAAACTCGTCAAGTTCCTCCGCAACCAGGTCTTCAAGAACGTCTCAGCCCAACTCTCGGAGCGGTTCCGGGAGGAAATCAGCCTCCGCGCTGACCGGATCTACCGCACCATTGCCGAGACCGATGAGGAACTGGTCTGGGGCGAGAACTACCAGATCGTCCTTCGGGACATGGCGGACGGCGTTGTCCGCGAACGGAGTGACGACCAGCTCTCCGGCGGCCAGACCATGAGCGCCGTGGTAGCACTGCGGTTGGCGCTGCTTCAGACCATCGGCGCCCGGATCGCGTTCTTCGACGAGCCAACGTCGAATCTTGACGCTTCCAGGCGGGAAAACCTCGCCACTGCCTTCCGCGCCATCGACGTCGGTCGGGAAGAGGTTACCGAGCACTGGTACGACCAGCTATTCCTCATCAGCCATGATGTGGCCTTTACCGAGATTACGGATCAGATGATTCAACTGGGCGAGTGATCTCGGTGATCATGCAAGCGTAACCTGTTAGGAAGGAATCAGTAAGGCACTGTAAATATTCAGGGTGGACTTGTGGAAGTGTGTGAAATTTTGTGGAAAAGTTGGTGAGAGCTTGTGGGGAGAGGGGAGGTGCTGATTTGGCACTCCCCTTTGTAATTGTAAAGATTTTGCGCGCGGTTTGGCACTGCGTTGGAGGTGGGAGGAGTTACATCGACATAATTATGTTGTACAGCTTTTTGAGGTTCTGCTCGCCAAGTTTCGTCAAGGAGATGATCTGAACACCGAGTCGATCACGAACGAGAGCATATACCTCGCCCTTGGACATCCCAAGGGATCGGGCCTTGGCCCAGATCGCTTTATAGTGTTCATTTCGCCATAATGTATTGTCGTTTCGCCGCAGTTTCGGGCGCATGATGGCTATCTGCTGGGTCAGCCATGCAATGGCATGCTCACCCAGGTGAGCCGGTATAGCTTGATAATTCGGGACGTTGTACTGGTTCTTCAGTTTACTCCACCATTTGGCGTACGCCTTGCCACGATCTTTCCCGGCCTTCTCTTCGATCTCGGTGGCCTTTTCCACCAGCTTCTGCAGCTTCCTGGCCTGAGCAGCGCTAATGTGCTCCGGCCCAGGGGTGAACTCGTTGCGTATTGTCTCCCTCTTATTTATATATATGTCGCCGCCGGCCTGGACGTTGTTGTTTCCCACGATGCTTAGGGTTGGCTTTGCCGTCGTCGTTTTTCGGGTCTTCCTCTTTTCAACTTCCTTCAGTAAATCAATAACTTTAGCTTTCTTCTCATCTTTACCCGACACGTGATTCCTCCATTACACAGCAAGTTTTACTAGTCGGATCACCGTGGCCTTGTCCACGGCCTTCTCCTCTTCCCCGCAGAATATGTCATAGAGTGCCGCCACCAGCTGGGCCTTCTTGGCGGGTTTGAGGCGCCCCTTTACCTGATCCAGGTACTCCTCCACCGCCTCCAGCACCGCCTGCAGCAGTTCCTCATCCAGGGGTGGAGAGGTGCCCGAGGTATCTCCCCGCTTCATTGGGCCTTCGCCGGTCAGCAGCCACGTGGGGTTGATGTCGGGGAAGGCGGTCAAGACTTTGTTGAGTTCCTCTATGTTTGGCTTCCCTTTTTCGGACTCAAACCTCACCACCGTATTCTTGTGGACGTCAAGGATCTTTGCAAACTCCTCTTGCAACATCGACCCTCTCACCAATTTTAGTCTCTGACCATAGCCCATAGCAGGTTCCGATTTTTCGGATTAGGCTAAAAGCAAAAATCGGAACTTTTGCACTTACCAGACCACTCGGTTCCGTTTTTTGTTTTTAGCAAACATCTCAACTACTTAAAAACAAGACAAATATTATCCAGTTCCGATTTTACAAAAATAAAAATCGGAACTATTTTTTGTGATTGACACACCAAAAATTGTGATTTATATCTGTTGTCACGAAGCGCCAACAAGACACCATGCGCGACAGAGTGAAAGAGAGGTGGTTACATGACAGCAACCAAACCCCCGAAAAAACCCGTCGAGAGACGGGTGTGGATCAAGGCTCAACTGGAGCTGCGGAAGTCATCGTTCGCGGAGATCGCCCGGGAGCTGGGGGTCAGTCGCCAGACGGTCCGTAAGGCCCTGGACATGAGTTATCCCAAGATGGAGCGGGCAATTGCCGTAAAGCTGGGTATGCCGCCAGAGGCCATCTGGCCCGAGCGTTATGCAGCATAAGTATGCTGCATAACAATGCAGAAACGAATAGTAGCGCATTGTTAATGGTTGTTCAACCGGGAATAACGGGGTCTGCTTTAGTAGGCGTCCCATTTAGAGGTCTTGCGTACCCTGATAGGGGCGATAGAGGGAGGTTTGTCACCGTGATCGATAATCTCGGCAGCACAGGCAAGGCATTTGAGTATCGCCCCCTGCGGGGCATAGCCGGACTTCTGCAGGATGGCGCGCCGCCCCGCCTCATAGCACGCGGGGCAGATTTTATGTGCCGGCGTCTGATCTCCATCTACCGACAGATACAGATATGCACAGGACCCGCCCCCAAGGTCCGCAAGCTGGTAGCGGCTCTTTATCTCCTCCCACTCCTGCCTTTTACGCAGCTGGTCGCGAAGCTCCTGGGTCTCGCGCTTCAGCTCACTGTTTTCGTTCTGGAGAGCAGAAACACGCGCCTGAAGGTCGAGAAGCTGCTGATTGAGGCCGAAGGCCACACTGTGGAGCTCAAGGGTCTTGGCGGCCACGGCCGCGTCGCGGCTGGTCCCGACCACAGCCATGGCAAGGTCAACAACGGTCTTGATGCCTGAGGTTACTGCGGAGAATTCAGCAAACATGGGGCACCTCCCAGGGTGAGATGCCCGGAGAATAGCACAGAAGGCGGAAGGGGTGAAGCTGCCATGAAGCAGGGAGAGTTTTCCATGATAACCGGATACCGGACCAGCGTCGAGCGCTGCCTTGCCACACAACGCTGCTCCTCGTGCGGGCTGGATTTCGTCGCCGATACACTGATCGGCTGCGTCGAGGCGGGAGTCACCCCCATCTGCGGCTATTGCCGCGAAGCCGCCGAGGAGGTGGCGGGCGAGAGTGAGCTGTCGGAGCTTCTGGCTGACGGGGAGCTGAGGCTCTACTTCGAAACCGTGCGAGAGATCAACCAGATGCTTGACGGTGAGTGGACGGGGACATGGAGCTGAACGCCACCATTAGCCAGATCGCCCAGGCGCTGGGCAAGTCTGATCGAGCCATCCGTAAGCGCCGAGATGGTCAAGGATGGATCCCCGTCAACGACAAGGGCGTGGATCGCTTCGCCATTGATCGGATCGGGCTGTCAGCGCAGGAAGTCGCCGCCATCAAGAAATACCTGAGGAATGGCACCGGGAAGAACCTTCCCGCAAAAAGTGTGGACAAAGCTCTTGCCGCAGTCCTGGCGGAGCAGCCCGCGCCAGCCGCCCCTCCCGTGGTCCGCCCCGACACCGCCGTGGCCGTGGCCGCGCCCAAGGACCTGCCGGCCCTCACAGAGCTGAAAAAGTGGCAGCGCGAAACCATGGAGGCCCGAATATTTTTCTTGCGCTTGATCGAACGGGCGGTTGCCGAGGGGATGACGCTTAGGGCCGCGCTGCAGACCATCGTGGGCCAGGCAAAGAACGGCGCCCTGCCGGAACAGGCGGCCCGGCTGGTCCCGCTCGCCAACAAGCGCAGCGGCAAGGACGCCAGAGCACGCTCCCTGTCGTACGACGGCATGATGAAGTGGTGGTGCGCCTGGAACAAGCACGGCAAGGCCCCCGCGGCTCTGGCCCCGAAAGACGTGGAAAAACTCTCACCCAAAGCGCTCGCCGAATGGGTGCGCGATTATCCTGCCGGCCGCCCCGACAAGGCAGCCCTGATCCCCGGCATTCCGGCCTGGCTGCCGTACTTCCTGGACGAATACCGCACCCCGCAAAAGCACTCCGTGGCCGAAGTCCACCGCACGCTTCTGCGGACGCTGCCACCCGGCATCCCGCGCCCCTCCTACGACCAGATTTCACGGCTCGTGGAGAAGATCCCCGAGACCTATCTGCAGAAGGGGCGGATGACCGGCGCCGAGTACAAGAGCATCTTGGGCTACGCCGAGCGCGACGCGAGCATGTACGACCCGCTCACCATCTGCCAGATCGATGGGCACAGCTTCAAGGCCTACGTGGCCCACCCCACCACCGGCGCCCACTTCCACCCCGAGGTCTGCGGCGTCATCTGCCTGACCACCAAGATGCTCGTGGGGTGGTCGTGGGGGCTTGCTGAGAGCTCCCGCACCGTCGCCGATGCCTATCGCCACGCCTGCACGGTGAGCGAAGCGAAGCCCTGGGGCGGCGTGCCCGCGATCCTAGAGGCAGACCGGGGTGCGGGCAATATGGCCGGGGTTAACTCCGACGAGTATTTCGGCCTGTTCAGCCGGATCGGCACCACGTTCATTCCGCCCGAGCGGGGTGGCAACCCCCAGGGGCATGGCGCCGTCGAGCGGAGCAACCAGAGCATCTGGATCCGGGCCGCCAAAAAACTCCCCACCTATACCGGTAAGGACATGGATCGGGGCGTGCGAAAACGCATCTACACGCGGCTTGAGAGAGACTTGGCCGCAGCCAGGCGCGAAGGGCGAGTGGGGATGGTGGCACGGACATCAGAACTGCTTTTGTCCAAAGACGAATTCACCGAGTTTCTGCTCCAGTGGGCCATTGAGTACAACAACACGCCCCATTCGGCGTTGCCCCGGATTACCGCGCCGCATCCCCTCGACCCCACCGGCAAGGCCCTGCGGCGCTACATGACTCCCTTCGAGGCATGGGCCAAGCGGATAAATGAGGGGTGGCAGCCAACTCTGTACGCCGGGGAAATGCTCGAACATCTCTTTATGCCTCACGAGCGGATCACCGTAAAGCGCGAGAAGTTCACCCTGCACGGCAACGTCTATCACGCCTACGAGTTGTGCCAGTGGCACAACCGCGACATGATCGCCGCCTACGACATCCACGACGCCAGCCGGGTCTGGGTGCTCGACCAGGATGAACGGCCGGTCTGCGTGGCCCAGTGGCAGGGCAACCGCCGTCATGCTCGTCCGGTGCCGGTAGTGGAAAAGGCGATCATGGACCGCGAGGCCCGCCAGAGCACCAACTTGGAGAAAAAGCTGGAGATGGTGCAGGCTGCGGCCCGGCCCGCAATCGAGACCGCCCCGACCGTCATCGAGCTACCGCCCGAGGTGATCGCCTACGAGGAAAAAGAGGCCCAGCGGGAGCGGCAGAAGGTCGTGAGCCTGGACGAGTCCCGGAAACTCCGCGACATCAGCACCCCCACGGACGTCTATTACATGATCCTCGACCGGATCAAAGCCGGCGCCGCCACGCCGTATCAGATCCAGTGGAAAAAGGACTTCGAGTATTGGGATGAGACCCGCAAGAAGATAGGGCTCCTGTTGACCGACCCCTACTGCTTCGACGATCCGGACGAACAACCTGAGCGGGAGAGCAAATAAAAAAGCCGCCGGTATCGCGAGTACCGGCGGCTTTCAGACCCCTTTACGGGGAATTCAAGAACAGGAGGAACATAGCAGATGAGGCACCACACCGTAAAGACCAAAGATGTTCGGAAATTCGATCAGGCGAACGACGATCTCCTGAACACCGAGGGGATTGAGCGAATGGGCATCCTGTGTGGCCACCCGGGCACCGGCAAAACCACGGCGCTCATGCTCATGGCGAACAAATACGACGCCGTATTTGTCCGGGCATCGGCCTGCAGCACCATCACCACCATCCTGGGCGACCTCTGCGAATCGCTCGGTTACGTGGGGAAAAACGGCCGGCGCATGCAGCGGCGCGACGATATGTACCGCTACATCTGCCAGCACCTGGTTGAGGACGCCGAGACCGGCCGGGCGCTGGCCCCCAGGCCGATCTTCATTGACGAGGCCGACTACTGCCTGCGGCACCTCGACGTGCTCGACATCCTGCGCGATATCTACGACTCCACCAGCTGCCCGACCATCCTGATCGGCATGGAGAACATCGCCCGCACTATCCAGGAGAACGGCCGGTTCGCCCGCCGGATCAGCCAGTGGATCGAGTTCGAGGGGCTGGATCTGGAGGACACCACCCTGGTCGCCCAGGAGCTGTGCGAGATAGAGGTGATGCCTGATCTCATCGAGTACATCCACGCCGAAACGGTCGGCAACATCGGCCGCACCAAGATCGGGCTCGATAAAGTCGAGCGCTGGGCGCGCGCCAACCGTAAGGACAGCGTATCCCTGGCTGAATGGGGAGAGCGCCCCCTGTATTACGACCAGTCACTGTTCGGGAAGGATTCGAAACGGCCGGGACCCAAGGGGCGCCGGTAACTGACGATAGGAGAGCGGAGTGGGGATGGAGAGAAAGCGCTACAGCGCGGAATACCTGCGCAGATGCATATGGAGATGTCTGGATATATCGGTATCGGCCACCATCCCCGACATGGTGGCCGGGATCGAGGGGATTGGCTTTGACAGCGTCAAGAAAGCGTTGCGGCAACTGGAGATCCACGGATACGTGGTGAAATCCGTCGGCAAGAGGGGAGGGCACCGATTGTACGTCAAGGGGCGGAGAGTAGCGGTTTTGCCCGTCGTTTGCGGGTGTTGCAAGGGCGCCTTTGCCACTAAAACCTGTGATCCGCTCCAAAGAGAGAGAGAAAGAGAGAAAGAGAGAGAGCGCATGCGGCCGAGCAACAATGCGGATTGGCACCGAGTGCCCGATGAGCTGAAAACCCGACTGGAGCGCCAATTGAACAATGTGTCGGAGGTGCCCGATGACGCAGTCTGACCGACTGGCGCTGCTGGAGAGACTAATCCAGGAGCGAAACGATAAGAGCGGCAAGGGGGGGGCGGCTTCAGTCGCCCGCGAGTTCGGGGTATCGGATTCGCTGGTAAGCGGGGTCCGTAAGGGTAATTACCCGGGCGATGCCGAGGGGTTCCTGGAGCGGGTCGCCGAGCGCTACGGCCGAGAGGTGGTGTGGTGCCCGGCCTGCCACGAGGAGATCGCCCTGGGGCGCTGTGCCGAGAACAGACGTCGGCCGCTCGTAGCTACCAACCCGTGGCTGCGACAACTGTGGCGGGCCTGCCGCCAGTGTGAAACATCACGAGAGGAGGTTTAATCATGATGAAACGGATGTTCAAGCGGGTCGTAAAACACCTTGAGAATCGGCGGAAATTCAACAGGATGAAACGCTGGATGCGTGAGCGCGCCTACCCCGGCCGGCTCGTCGTGGGGCTCTGCAACAGCGGGGCGTTGAGGCTATATCGTTAACCGGGCCGAGGGGTCCGCAACTGAAAGGAGAAGGGGCAACAGACGATGGCAGACAACAAAGCAGTTCCGGAAGGGTACATGGTAGACGCGCAGGGGCGCTTGTGGCCCATCGGGTCGATCAAACCGGTGGATCTCGCCAGGAATGAACTCGTTCTCGAGAACATGAAAAAAGCCACGGCCATGTCCGAGTCACTGGCCCAATTCAAGGGTTCCGTCATGGCAGACATCGAGGCGTTCTGCGAGCTCTCCGCCGAGAAATACGGCGCCCAGCTCGGAGGCAAAAAGGGGAACGTTACCCTCTATTCCTTCGATGGCCGCTACAAGATGATCCGCTCCATAGATGACTTCATCACCTTTGATGAGCGTCTTCAGGCCGCCAAGGTCCTCATTGACGATTGTCTGAAACGCTGGTCCGAGGGGAGCGACGCCAACCTGCGCACCATCGTCAACGATGCGTTCCAGGTCGACAAAGCCGGCCGCATCAACACCAATCGGGTCCTTGGGCTTCGTCGGATCGACATCCAGGACGAAACGTGGCAGAGGGCCATGGAGGCGATCAGCGAGAGCGTGCAGGTGATCAGCTCAAAGGCGTACGTCAGGTTCTACGAGCGGCAGCCGGACGGCAGCTACCGCCAGCTTAATCTCAACATCGCGGCATAAAAGGGGGGGGCGATGGGTGTCCATGAGAGTTACGAACAGATCAAAAACGACAGGGCCGCAGCCTTCCACGGCCGGCGCTACTACTACAACACCCCTGGCGACGGCCGCCGGATCATCGGTGTCACCAAAGGTCTGGGCGGCGACTACATCGTCGCCTGGATCCGGGACAACGGCGCCCGCCGGGCCGTGAGGAGTCAGAAGCTCCCCGCCGACCCCAACCCGGACCGCCTGCAGTGGAAACTCGATGTCTGGGCCACCGGGCGGGATCTGGAGGAGGCGCCATGACCGCTCGGGAGTTGCGGGACCAGCTGACCGTACTGGTCGATGCCGGCCACGGGGGTGAGGAGGTGTTTCTCGACACCGGCCCACACGGCCTCCACGTGATCGGCGCAGTCGACCTGGATACGGATGGAGTCGGAGTCATTATCTGGAAGGAGTGATTGAAGGGGGGCAACTACAGTGAATGTAAGGGTTTACGACGAAAAGAGGGGGGTAACGCTTCAGGGCCTGATCACGTATGACGCGGAGCTCGTCCCCTACACGAACAAGCTCACCGGGGATGACGACCCCATGATCGTATTTGCGCCGGGTCGCTTCATCCACATGAGCACGTGCAGGCGGTACGGGTGGGTGGTGAGGGATGAGCAGGGACAGGTTGTGTCTTGATCATGCGAAACAGGGCTTCGGCCCTGTCGTCCGGAGGTGGCGCTCCGGGCCTGATGAGCAGCCAGGGAAACCGCGTGCAAAACACATCAAAAAAACAGAGCGGCAAACAAAAACGCACGCACATGACCGGGGATGAGCTGACCCGGATCCAGGCCGAACTCCTCTTCGCGCCCCGCGATATGTGCCGCGTTCTGATGCTGAATCGTCGCACCTATCAGGACTACAAGGCCGGCCGCCGGGGCATCCCCCGGGACGTGGCGGATTTGGCCCGCGAGATCCTGCGCCGGAATCGCGAATTCATGGCCCGCCTCCCGGCATTGATCCATGCGGCCGTTGAGCGTGATTTTCCAGGCGGGGTAATACCATCCGCCGGAAGGGATGAAGAATGAGAACAATCACAGAACCCTGCTACGTCGACGCATTGCCGACCCCTGACCGCACTCCGGCCCCTGCCGCCGAGCTTGAGCGGGGCCTCTTGCAACACGGCGAGTGCCGGCGCCTGAGCGCTCGAATCTCCATGACCCAGTGTCGGTACAACCGTGCCCAGGGGCGCTCCGTCTGCGCTGGGTGCCCCGGCCTGACGCCGCCTGCCATAGTGCCGGCCGCCCCGGCTGACGGCATATCTCTCCATTTCAGCGGAGAGAACGCAGACGTCATCCGGCGATTTGCAACCGGATCCCGGAGCGATGGTCACGACCCGGCCGATGATCTGGCCACCGTGATCGACCTGTTCATGGCAGGCCGCCTGCGGCTGGTCACGCGGCGCACAAAGTCCTGATGCACTGCGGCGAGTGCAAGTACATGGGGTGGCGGGGTCTTAAGAGCTGGTGCCGCCACCCGGATCACCCGCTGCCGATCAGGAAGTGGCCGGGTCGCTGCCCTGAATTCGTCGACCAGGAGCGCAAGGTCATGCCGCACGAATCGGCGCCCTGGCCCGACCCGGTTGATTTGAGAGACGTTAAAGAGGAGTTGCACAATGGGTAAATCTGCCCGCAAACCGTCCGCGCATGACAGATTCCGTGCCGCCGAGATCGCGAAGATCCACATCGCGAAGAGCCAACTGAACCTCTCCGAGGATATTTACCGGGACATCATTCGCGAGGCGAGCCGCGGCAAAACTGAATCCGCCGCCGATCTCGACTGGCGTGGCCGCGCCGCCGTCCTAGAGCGGTTCAAGGAGTTGGGGTGGAAGTCCCGGCACGCAGGAAAGGCTCCTGGCAGGCCGTCACGCCCCCTGGCCGATTACCCCGAGGCGCGGATGATTCGCGGCCTCTGGATCGAGCTGCACCAGCTCTGCCGGGCCGGTGCGGCGAAGGGCGTGCGCAACCCGTCCGAAAAGGCTCTGAGCGGCTTCGTCAAGCGTCAGACCGGCGTTGAAGACCTGGAGTGGTTGCGGCGGCGCGGCCGGGTCGACCACGTCATTGAGGCTCTCAAGGCATGGCTCGACCGCTCCCGCCAGGAATGCTTCCTGGCATGGCTGGCCACGTATTCGGAGCAACCCCTGCCGGACGCGCTTAAGGCCCTGCTGATTCATTTCGCCTGCTCTCACAGTACCGGCGCCGTGCCGGAGGAGGGATTCCGGCCCGTGCTCGGCGAGGCGGGGTGGTACATCTATGCGGCCTATGCGGAGTATCTGCAAACCATCGTCAAGGGGGTCACAAATGACCGTCGGTGAATTGCTGGACATGTTCGAGGAGAAGGTCCGGCTCGGCGAGATCAGCCGGCTGGACAACATTCTGGTGGAGTCGGAGAGTGGCTATCTGGCGAACTGCGTGGATTTGAGAAAGCTTAACAGCTGCAACGCCGTTATCACCATCGACGAAGAGCTCGACTGCGAATGATCCTCCACTGCCCCTTGTGCCACGGTCAATTCAGCATCGAGGCCCTGATCCAGGATCAGGCGGGCCGGGATCTGCTGGTGCTTATGGCCCAGAATGGCGCCATTGGCCCGCAGCTGCTCCAGTACCTGACCCTATTCCGCAGCCAGAAACGGGCGCTGGCGTTCGACCGGGCGCTCCGGCTGGCACGGGAGGTTCTGGAAATTCCGGCCGCGCCGGAGCACCTGGCGGCAGCCATGGCCGAGACCGTCGAGGCCCTGCGTGGCAGGGGCGGCAAGCCGCTTAAAAATCACAATTACCTGAAGCGGGTCCTGGAGAGTCAGCCCCAGGTCGCAATGCCGGCCGC
>NZ_JCAMRN010000085.1:0-17825 GCF_059620965.1 Geobacter sp. PheSNFMC | reverse complement strand
AGTTCGAACGGGTTATGGCATCACCGAAATCCTGATAGCTCACAATTTCCAGCAGGGCGTATTTCCCGTCCAAAAGCCTGAAGGCGTATACGGAGCCGACTTCCATATCGGCACGGATCGTGTCCTCCCATGTACGGGCCGAAACCTTGAAGCCGTCCGTGGTGATGCTGGAGATAGTGTTGATGCCCGTTACATCGAGCTTTTTGTATCCGACCCCACTCTTTATCCACAATTGGTTGATTTCAAGCACGATGTCGTCACTGCGCAGAGCTCTCGCTTCCTGGTCGACAAAGCTGAAGCTGAATGCGCTTCCGGACTCCCGGTCGAAGTTCAGTACAAAACTCCCTGATTCCACCGTATCGGCACTGGCTTGCACCACGCCGCCATTGTCGATGGTCGTGATGGCCTCGGTGAACGGCTGGGTGATGACGTCGCCGTCGCTGGTCACGACGATCACCGGTTCGTTCGTGCCGGTGTTGACCGTGCCCGTGGCCACGTTGGAGGCATCGGAGAGGCCGAAGATCAACGGGTTTTTCATGCTGAACACCAGGGGGCCCTTTTCCCCGAGGCTGAAGATGAACTCGCTGGAGCCCTTGTCGGAGAGGGTCTGGCCGCTCCGGGTGGAGGTCAGTTTGCGGCTGAAGGTGAAGCCGGCGTAGATCTTGCCGCTGGCGGCGGTGACGTTGTTCAGGGTGTAGCGGAGGTCGATGTTGTCGAATGCCGTGAAATCCCGGCGGATGGCCCGGTCGAGCACGGCGGGGTCGGCAACGAAATCCTCGCTGACGAGGGCCATGAACCGGGCCGGATCCTCGGCCATGTAGGCCGCCATCAGTTCATCCATGGCCTGGCGGATGAGGGTGGAGATGTTCTGGTCGGAGATGGTGATCTCCTTGCGGGTGGCATCCACGTCGTTGGTCTTGCCGGTGGTGTCGATGATCTTCACGTAAATGACGTACTTCTTGCCGGTTTCCGGGCGGAAGCCATACTCGAAGCTGCCGTCGGAGGTCTTGCGGGCCTTGTCCCAGCTTTCCCTGTTGGTGGTGCTCACCTGCACCGAGCCCACGGCCGACGAACTGGTGGCGGCCTTGCCCCGCAGGACCACCTGGCCGTTGTCCAGGGTCTCCCGGTAGATGGTGACCTTGTCACCCAGCTCGTCGTAGGAGACGCCGTTCAGATAAAGGTAGCGGGTGGAGATCTCATTCTCCGCCTGCCCGAAGATCCACCATTTGGCATGACCGGTGGCGGGCAGCAGGGCCAGCATGGTCAGGATGACAAAGAATCGTACTGCGTTCATGGATTCCTCCTGAATCGGTAAGGGTATCTGCTCGTTCAGTGCAGCCCGAACAGCGGCGGGACGTTCTGGCTGTAGAGCCTGTAGGTGCCGTTTTCACGGATGAACACCAGGGATGTTTCCCTGGTTTCGTTCATGGTTCTGGCGGTCTTGACGTCAGTCCAAGACCGGGTGAAGGTGATGGCCGCAAAGGCCTTGCCGCCATCGTCGAGGGTAATGTTGTTGACGGTGTAGCGGATCGCCAGGTTGTGGTTGGCGCTGAAGTCTCGCCGGACCGCGGTTTCGAGAATGGCCGCCTCGCCCGTGTATCGTTCGCTCACCAACTCGGAGAAGCCGCGACTGTCTTTTGCCTCATAGGCGGCGATGAGCCGGTCGATGGTCTGCCTCACCTGCGCGTGGCTCGTCATGGCCACCGCAGAGGGCGAATCGCCGCCTCCGCCGATCTGCAGCCCCGCGCAGGCGGGAAGAAGGGCACAGGCGAGCAGCAGGAAGAGTCCGGCGCTATAGGCTTTCATAGTGAACCTCCCGAGGGGCATCTGCTTGGCTGCGTACGGGCGCAGTGCAGTCAAGGATACACCATTTCCGTCAGAACTGGATGCTGATGCCCGCGGTGACGCTGGTCTCCCGGAAGTTCCGGCTGCCGGCGGCCAGGTTGGGATCGTAGCGGAAGTCATTGACGCTCGCCTTGGCGTAGAGCATCCCCTGCGCCTTGGCGAGCATTTCGGGCCGCCAGAAGACGTTCGCGCCGGCGAAGGTCTTTGCCGTATCGGTGCCGGCTTCCTTGAGGAGCCGGTTTTCGCCCACCCTGATGGTGGAGGTTATCTTCAGGTCGGGCACGTCCACGCCCAGGCCGGCTGAGTATTCCACGATCTGGTCGGTGTTCTCGGCCACCTCGTCGTTGTGGGTCCAGCCGCCCAGGTAGATGGAGGGCTTCAGCACGAACCGTCCCAGGGTATGCCTGCTGGAGAGGCTGGTGTTGTAGGTGAATTCCACGTCCTTGCGCTTGGCAGCGCCGTTCTGGTCGTAGACGATGATGCCGAAGGTGGAGTCGCTGTCCAGGACGCCGAAGCGGTCCCGGTATCCCATGGTGATGTAGTGGTCAAGGCTCCGCATCACGGGACTGTAGGCCCGGTCGAGCTTGTAGCTGATGTCGGCCACCGCGTACTGGCGCGCGAACGGTTTTTTCAGGGAGACTGCGATCTCGGGCTTGTAGTGATCGGTGCCGTAGGCCTTCTGCCCGTCCAGGTTGTCATGGTACCAGAGCATGGCGCTGGTGATGCTGAGGTCCTTGCTGTACTTGTAGCGCCACTTGGCTTTCACCTTCTCCCGGTCGGGAGTGGCGGACCCGATGGTGGTTCTGAACTCGGGCGAGACCCGCTCGTATTCGAGCGTTACCCGGCTGGGGCCGCCGTCGCCGACGGCCACCACCTTGTGGGCATGGCCGTGGTAGGCGTCGAAGGGAGCGCCGTCGCTCGGGCTCCTGTCGCCGTTGAGCCACGAGGACTCCCCCTGGATGGTGAGCCCGGGGATCGGGCGGTATTCCCAGTCAACGGTCCAGGTCTGGTGGTTGGTCAGCTCTCCGCCCAGGACCCGCACGTGATCGTCGGTCTGGACCCCGCTCAGGCCGATCCAGAAGTCGGGGCCGATGTTCTGCCTGATCTTGCCGCCCGCCACCTGCCGCTCCACCGCGTCCACCCCCCAGAAGTTGTCCCAGCGGGAGTAGGCGATGCCGTACAGGAGGCTCACCTGGGGAAGATGGGACTGCTCCGGGGTGAACTTGTAGGAACCGCCCTTGACCGCAGTGTTCAGGGAGTACTGGGAGAACGCCTCAAAGGTGTCGCCCAGGGTGATCGTGTGAATCTTGTTGGTGAGCCTGCCCTGGAGGTTGGTGAGTGAGAAGGTCTTCTGGTCGTTGCGCCGGTCGTCCGTGGCCTTGGTTCCCACGGTCCAGTTGTAGTCGAAGTCTCCCGCCCGGCCGTTGCCGAAGAGGTTGAGGATCTCCAGGTACCGCGTTCCCTCGGTGAGGGACGACTGGCTCCCGCCGGCACCCTGCACGTCATTGTAGGTAATGGAAAAGTCGTTGGAGCCGTGAATCTCGTGCCCGGCCGCCAGTGCCGCGGCCGGCGCCAGTGCCGCCACCGCCAGCCACGCCGCGAGCAGCCGCAGTCGTCGTGCCTTTTTCAGTCGCTTCATTGGAAATCCTCCCGATGATGTGGTGTGATACGGTTCACTCTGATGGGCTGAATCCGGCAGCGGGCGGCCCTCTCCGCCCGGCCCCCGATTCCGCTGCCGGTCGTTGCGTGTCGTATACGTCAGGGCTGCTCATCCTATCGGTATTCACCATCCGCCCAATAGTCGCCCGACTGTCAACCGGGAAAATTAATGTCGACCAAACTGTCAACCGTGCTATAGTTTCGGTTAATCGCAGTGCGATATCCCAGGTTCGAGCCTGTTCATGATCCTTACAGCATCACTTCCCTTTGTCGCGTTTGTCGTCTGGCTTCTTGCCGTCCCCATGGAGGGATTCCTGCTGACCCGCCTGGGAGCGGACAACGCCATCCTCTTTTTCCTCGTCCCCCACGTCATTACGCTGGCAGTCATCGGGGGGGCCCTTCCGCGGCGGATGCTGCCGCCCCTGGCAGCCGTCGGCGGAGCGGCCGCCGTGGGCTCGACGCTTCTGATCGCGCAGGCTCCCGCCGGCGTCCCCTGGTTCCTGTCCGGGGCCGGCGTGGGGTCAGCCTTTGTCTGCGTCAAGGCGGGCAGCATCCTGAAACGCTCTCCATCGGTTGCGGCATCGGCTGCTGTCGGCCTGGTCGCGGCCAATGCCCTGCTCTTCGTGTTCATGGCTGTCCCCGTGCCCCACAGCGTGAAATTTCCGGCCGCGGCAGCCCTGCTCCTGGTCCCCATCCTTGCGCGCAGCGGAGTCCAGGATGAAGCCGACGGGGAGTCGAATCTGGCTCCCTTTCTCCCCTTCGTGTTCGTGTTCCAGATCGTGAGCGGCCTCATGTACGGGGCCCTGTTCCAGGACTACGCCGCGGCGGCCTTTCTGCCCGGCATCGAGCTCGTCTTTTACGTGGCAGCAGTCATGGCGGGGCTCGTGCTCCTGCACCGCCGGAGAGAGGGGCTGCTGGCCCTGGCGATCGTGATGGCCATGTTCGCCTTTTCCCTGGTTCTGATAGACGGGCCGGCATCGGTCAACGTGGCCCTGTTCGCCATGCAGGCAGCGACTGGATTCCTCGACCTCTACCTGCTGGCGCTGCTCCTTGCCCAAAGGGACACGTGCCGTGCCTTCGGCATCGGTCTCGCGGTCACCTGTGCCGGCATAGCCGCGGGCAAGACAGCCTCCCTCCTGATCGGCGACGCCTCCCATCTGGTCGTGGCCGTGGCGAATCTCGTCCTCACCTCGTCGGTTCTTGTGCTCTATCTGGTCATGCGGAGCGAGCGGCCCCCGGATGCGCCGGCCATCCCGGCCATGGGGGACATGGCAGGGATGGCCGAAACGGGGGCCGGCGAAGGTGGGCCGCCTTTTGAGTTCATGCTTCCGCCGGGCCTGCGCAAGCGTTTCTCCGACCAGGAAAAATCGGTCCTCGCTTGTGTCGTCCGGGGAATGACATTCAAGGAGGCGGCCCGGGAGCTGGATATCTCCGAGTCTTCGGTCAAGACCTACATGAAGCGGATTTACGATAAGATGAGCGTGTCAGGGAAAGAGGAACTGCTGACGAAGCTGGGAACGGAACAACGGGAGTAAGCGCGAAGTGAAGCCGGGGCAGGGAGTGGTGGCTGCACCGGCGTGAAGGGACGGCTGCCGGACCTGCGATGAAGGGGATGGCGGCGGGGCTAGCGCAGGGTGAAATAGAAGGTGGCCCCGTGGCCCACTGCGGCCTCGGCCCAGATCCGGCCGCCGTGGCGGGCGATGATGCGCTTGACCGTGGCAAGGCCCACCCCGGTTCCCTCGAACTGGTCCTCCCGATGGAGGCGCTGGAAGGGGATGAAGAGCTTGTCCGAGTAATCCATGCTGAATCCTGCGCCGTTGTCGCGGATAAAAAACGTCATCTGGTCGTTTTCCCTGACCGCGCTGAACTCTACGATGGCGTGTGCCGTGCCGCTCGTGTATTTCCAGGCATTGCCAAGGAGATTGACGAGCGCCACCCGCAGCAGCAGGGGATCTCCCTGGGCCCACATGCCGCCGCCGATGTGCCATTCAACGTCCCGGACCGGTGACGCCTTGTCCAGTTCAGTCGTAATTTCCCGTGCCATAACGCTCAGATCAACCTTTTGCCGATTCAGGTCGGCACGGGTCACCCGCGACAATTCCAGCAGATCATCGATCAGGCTCTCCATTTTCAGCGTGGCGTGACGTAGCCGCTCCAGATAGAGCTTGTCTTCCTCGCCCAACCGTCCCTGGAGGTCTTCCAGGAGAATCCTGCCGTACCCGTCAATATGGCGCAGGGGTGCCCGGAGATCGTGGGAAACCGAGTAGCAGAAGCTCTCCAGTTCCCGGTTGCTCGCTTCGAGCGCAGCCGTTCTCTCGGCGATCAGCGTTTCAAGATTCTCATTAATTACCCGGGTTTCCTGTTCCGCCCGGATCCGCCTCCTGATCTCCTGCTCGTTCTGCACGGAAAAGACGAAGAACAGGAAGAAGGGAATGAAGGTGATTTCCAGGTAGTCTTCGTAGCGGTCAAGGTAGGGGGTGATGCCGGCATGTTCGATGATGTTCGACAGGCCCACCAGCGTGTAGAGGGACGTGCAGATGGCCAGGAAGAGTTTGGGCAATCTGCCGAGCACGTCCGGGTCGATGCGCAGGGTCGCCCATGTGGCGATGGCGAAGCCGGCAGCCGAGATGATGTCCGGCACGACCGTCGAAGTCATGGCGTCCGGTCTCCTGCGGCGTTCCCGTTACTCCGTCGGGAGATGTGCAGGCATCCGTAGGCGAACATGACGCCGGCGGCGGCACCGGCAAGGTGCTCCAGCAGGTTGAAGGCGTCCGGTGCGATGAACCCTTCCACCACCGTAAACAGGTAGCTGAGCAGCAGGCAGCCGTATGCGACGAGCAGGGAACGGGGGATGCTGAGCCGCCGGGTGCCGAAACCGGCAAAGAATATCAGGCTGATGACGCCCAGCACGAGGTTGAAAAGTTCGCTTTCCTGAAACATCGGGGGGTACTCCATCTGTTATCGGTGGTGCGTTCGAAGGAATTCTCGCGTGTCCGCCTGGTGCTTCATGTGGTTTTTGCCCCGTCGGCGTACGTGCTGGCTTGATGCACTGAATGACATCGCACGTGTTCCGGCAGCGTGAAGCGGAAGATCGCCATCCGGCCTGGTTCTCCTTCGGCCCAGACCCGGCCGCCGTGCCGCTCGATGATCCGCTTTACCGTGGCGAGCCCGATGCCGGTTCCCTCGAATTCGTCGTCCCGGTGCAGGCGCCGGAAGGTGCCGAACATCTTGTCCGCATGGGCCATGTCGAAGCCGACGCCGTTGTCCCGCACGAAAAATACCGTCTCCCCACCTGCCGTTTCAGAGCCCACCTCGATCAGGGCGTCCGGGTTCCCTGCCGTGAATTTCCAGGCGTTTTCCAGCAGATTCTGCACGGCCACCCGGACCAGGACCGGATCGCCGTGGGCCGCGAGTCCCTCGGCGACGGTGCTGGCAACGCGTCGCCCGGGCGAGGCAATGCGCAGGTCGGTGAGGATCTGCTGCGCTATGCTGCTGAGGTTGATCTCCCCGGGGGAGGGCGCGCGGCGGGCAACTCGCGCCAATTCCAGCAGGGCGTCGATGAGCTCCCCCATCCTGACCGCTGCCCGCTCGATGCGGGCCAGATGGTGCTGGCAGGACGCGGTGATCGCGGTGCAGTCCTCGCGGATGATCGAACTGTGGCCGGCAATGGCCCGCAGGGGGGTTCGCAGGTCATGGGAAACCGAGTAGCAGAATCCTTCCAGTTCCTTTGTCGATGCGGCCAGTTCTGCTGTCCGCGCGCTTACCCGCTGTTCCAGTTCGGCGTTGAGCCGCCGGATCTCCTCCTCCACCCGCATGCGTTCGGTGATGTCCTCGCCGATGGCCGTTCCTCCCACAACCCGTCCCCTTGCGTCGCACATGGTGGTGCCGTGCCACGCGATGATGAGCCGTTCCCCGCTTTTCGTCATGATCTCGTACTGGTAGTAGGCGGGGAAATTGCCCCGGGACACGTGATGCCGGTAGAGTTCCGCCAGTTGCTTGCGCTGATCGGTTGGAATGAAGGTCTCGAACCAGTTGCCGCCGACCACCTCCTCACGGCTCCAGCCGGTCAGGTCGAGCAGGTGACGGTTGCAGAACGTTATGGCGCCCCGCTCGTCGAGCATGACGGCGATCAGGCCGCTGTTGTCGAGCATTCCCCTGAGGCGCTGCTCGGATTCACGCCAGAAATACTCGGACTTCCTGATCCGTCCGAGCAGGGGCGAGAGACCGGCGACGGCCGCCACGAACAGCAGCGATATCAAGAGGCCGATTACTTCGTTGAGCAGCAGCGGCGGAGGAGTTGAGGGCGTTCCGTACCAGTGGTAGAGCGCCAACGAACGCCGACCCACCATGAGAAGCGACGCCATGGCCAGAAGCGCCCATGCGAGAGCCCCGCCGGTTACCTTGATCAGCCGGAGGGCGAGAATGGCAGCGACAAGCTGGAGGATAAACGAAAGCGCAATGATGCCGAGAATCATGGGCGCCCCGGAGCGTTGGCAGAAGTTTGATTGTGCCAGGGGCAAGTATATCCCAATCGCACTGGTACTGCCATAGTGAACTTCGTGGCCGTCTCGCCTTGGCACGGTCCGTGGGAACAGGGAGGCGTGCCCGGTGGTTGCCTGCCGGCAGATAGATTGTTCTTGACAGAGATTGGCCGTTCGTGTACCTACCGGTAGGTAGTATTCGGAGTCCGGGAGGAAATGTTCAATGGTGAAGCGGGACAAGAGGCGGGCCGACCATGGTGATTCAGTTGTGCGGGGACGTTTGCTGGCGGCGGCGACGGAGCTTTTTACCATAAAAGGGTACGCGGCCACGTCGGTGCGGGAGATCGTTGAGGCGGCAGGCGTTTCCAAGCCGGTCCTCTATTACTGGTTCGGCAACAAGGAAGGCATCTATCTGGAGCTGATGACCGAGCCGTTCGGCCGCTTTACCGCGCTGCTGGAAGAGTGTCTGGGCACTGCCGGGAGCCCGTGCGGCCGGCTCGTGGATCTGCTCGACCGTACGCTGATGCTCGTCCGGGAGAATCTGGGCGGCACGAGGCTCATGTACTCCATCTATTACGGGCCGCCCCAGGGCGCTCCCTTTGTCGACTTCGAGGGCTATCACCGCCATTTCCAGGACGCCATTCGGGAACTGGTTTCCGGCGGCATCGAGGCGGGCGAGCTGCGTTCGGAAAAGGTGGACGATATGATGTGGATTCTGCTCGGGGTCTTCAATGTTGCCCTGGAGGAGCAGTTGTGCGGGCGTCCGGACCGTCCGCCCGGCATTGACCGGGAAGGGTTGCGGCGCATGTTGACTCTTGTCCTGAACGGATTTGCGGCCCGGACGGCCGCCGAGGTGGAACGATGACTTTCAGATGGATACTGTGCGTGCTTGGCGGGATGTTCTTTGTGGGGAGCCTTGCGGGATGTTCGAAGGATGGCGAGGCGCAGAACGCTCGGGTGGAAAAACCGGCGTTGGCGGTGGAAACGGTTCCCGTGACCGCCCGCGACCTGGCTGAGGGAATCGAGGTTACCGGCAGCCTTGAACCCAAATTCTCGGCCGACGTCAAAACCCAGATCCCCGGGCTGGTAAAGCAGGTCTACGTTACGGAGTGGGTACGGGTCCGCAAGGGGACCCCCCTGGCGCGCATCGACACGGCCGAGCCGGAGGCCCTGGCAAAGCGGGCGGAGGCATCGGTGGAATCTGCACGGGCCGCCCTGGCCCAGGCCCAGGTGAGTGCCACCAGGGCCGAGCGGGAGCTTGCGCGGATCATCAAGCTGAAGGAGTCGGGGCTTGCCACCCAGCAGTCGGTGGACGATGCCCGCACTGAATCGGCCGCGGCCCAGGCCAGGATCGATGCCGCCCAGGCCCAGATCCGGGTGGCCCAGGAGGAACTCCGCCAGGCGCGGGCTCGCCTGGCCAAGGGGCTCGTGGTATCCCCGCTGGACGGAGTGGTGGCCCTGCGGGACGTGAACGTGGGGGACCTGGCCGGCGACGCGGCAACGGGCAAGCCGATCTTCCGCATCGTGGACAACAGGGTGCTCAACCTGACCGTTACCATCCCGTCGGCCGACTCGGCGCGGGTCATGGTCGGCCAGCCCCTGGAGTTTTCCGTGGATGCCCTGCCGGGGAGAACATTCACCGGCACGGTGATGTTCATCAATCCCGAGCTCTCTGCCGAGGACCGCTCGCTGCGGGTCATCGCGGAGGTCCGCAATGACGGGGAACTCCTCAAGGGGGGGCTCTTCGCCAAGGGAAGAATCCTTGTGGGCCGGCGGCCGGCGGTCGTTCAGGTGCCGAGGGATGCCCTGGCAGCCTGGGATACCGCGTCGAAAAAGGCGAGCGTCTTCGTCGTTGCCGGCAACGTGGCGAAGGTGAAGCAGGTGGAAACCGGAGTGGTGATCGGGGATGAAGTGGAGATCGTCAGGGGAGTCGGCCCCGGTGAGCAGCTCGTGACCAGGGGGGGCTTCAACCTGAAGGACGGCGACGTCGTGACCGTTGTCGGGAAGGGCGCTGCGCAATGATCCTGTCCGACCTGTCCATCAAGCGTCCTGTCTTCGCCACGGTGATGATGCTCGTGCTCGTCACGCTGGGGGCGTTTTCCTATCGGCTGTTGTCGGTGGAGATGTACCCCAACGTGGAGATGCCGGTCATCTCCATTGTCACCAAATACCCCGGCGCCTCGCCGGAGACCGTGGAGCGGGAAGTCTCCAAGCGTATCGAGGAGGCGGTCAACCAGATCGCCGGGGTGAAGCATGTGGTTTCCACGTCCCGCGAGAGTGTTTCCACCGTGGTCGTCGAGTTCCGCCTGGAAGAGCGGACCAACGAGGTGGCCCAGGAAGCCCGGGCCAAGGTGAACTCGGTCCGGGGACAGCTTCCCGCCGGGATCGAGGACCCCATCATCCAGAAGCTCGACTTCAATGCCTTGCCGGTGGCGGCCCTGGCGATCCAATCCAAGACCCTGTCGCAGCGTGAGCTGACGACCCTGGTGGACAAGCGGATCAGGAAGCGCTTCGAGAGCGTGGCGGGTGTCGGCAAGGTTGAAATGGTCGGCGGCGCCAAGCGGGAAGTCAACGTTCAGGTTGATCCGGTGCGGCTGGAATCCCTCGGCCTCGGGGCGAACGACGTGGTGCGGGGGCTCCAGAACGAAAACGTGAACACTCCCCTTGGCCGCATCACGCGCGAGGGGGCGGAATACCCCCTGCGGATCGACGGCAAGCCCGATCTGGTGGGGGACTACCGCTCCATGGTCGTCGCCCAGAAGGGGGGGCGCCCCATTACCCTCGGTGAAGTGGCCGCCATTTCCGACGGGGTGGAGGAGCGGCGCACCCTGGCGCTCGTCAACGGCGTGCCAGCCATCGGCATCGATATCTACAAGCAATCCGGGGCCAACCAGGTCCAGGTGGTGGACAACGTCAGGAAGGTCATGGAGAAAATCCGCAAGGAACTGCCTCCCGAGGTGTCGCTGACCCTGGTGCGCGACTCATCGATCATGACCCGCCAGTCCCTGGCCGACGTGGAGGAGACGCTCATCATCGGCGGCATCCTCACCGTCATCATCGTGTTCCTGTTCATTAACTCCTGGCGCTCCACGGTCATCACCGGGGTGACGCTCCCCATCTCGGTCATCTCGTCCTTCATCATCATGAACGCCATGGGCATGACCCTCAACGTGATGACCCTCATGGCCCTTTCCCTCTCCATCGGGCTGCTCATCGACGACGCAATCGTGGTGCGGGAGAATATCGTCCGGCACCTGGAGATGGGCAAGGACCACATGGAGGCGTCCCGCTTCGGGACCAGCGAGATCGGTCTGGCGGTGTTCGCCACGACCCTGTCGATTCTGGCGGTGTTCGTGCCCGTGGCATTCATGCGGGGCATCGTGGGACGCTTCTTCTTCCCCTTCGGCATCACGGTTTCGTTCGCCGTGCTGGTGTCGCTCTTCGTCTCCTTCACCCTCGACCCGATGCTTTCCTCCCGCTGGCACGACCCGGCCGTTCACGCCCACGGCAAGCGCAGGGGCCTGGCTCGCTGGCTCGAATCCTTCAACGACTGGTTCGACCGTGCCGCCGACCGTTACCGCCTGGCAATAGCCTGGGCGCTCGACCATCGCCGGACGGTCATCGCCACGGCTGCCCTGACATTTTTCCTGGGCATCGCCGTCATGGGAACCCTGGAATCATCCTTCATGTCCGAAGAGGATACGAGCGAATTCCAGGTGTCCTTCACTGCCGCGCCGAACGCCAGCATCACCGAGAGCGAGGGCCGGCTGAAGGCGATGCTGGCTGCCATCGGAGACATTCCCGAAATCAGCCATACCTATTCGACCATCGGCGCCGGCGACGGGGGTACGGTGCGCGACGGCCTTCTCTACGTGAAGCTCAGGGAGAAGAAGGAGCGCGAGCGGGGGCAGTTCGAGGTCGAGCGGGTGGTCAGGCAGCGGCTGCAGCGGATCGCCGGCATTACCTTTTCCATCGAGAAGGTGGGTAATGTGGGCGGGGCGGCCAAGCCCCTCAACGTGAACCTGAAGGGCGACGACATCGGGCTCCTGAAGTCGTACGCGGCCCAGCTCAAGGAGAAGATGTACGCGATTCCGGGGATCGTGGACGTTTCCGCGACCCTGGAGCACGACACGCCGGAATACCGGCTGCGGGTGGACCGGGAAAAGGCCCTCTCCGCCGGCGTCACCAGCAACGACGTGGTCACGGCCCTTTCGAGGCTGGTGGGGGGCGAGGCCGTGACCACCTACGAGGACGAGGATGGCGATGCCGTGGACGTGCGGGTGAGGCTGCCCGAGGCGCTGCGCCAGGATCCGGCCCAGGTGCGCGACCTGAAGATCTCGGTGCCGGACAGTGCCGGCGGCACCAAGCTGATTCCCCTGGCCAGCGTCAGCACCGAGTCCGTGGCGGCCACCCCCTCCGAGGTAAACCGTCGCGACCTGTCCCGGCTGGTGACGGTTTCGGCCAACCTGGACGGGCTTCCCATCGGCACGGCGGTCAAGAAGGTGGAGGAGGTCTCCAAAACCATAGCCATGGCGCCGGGGTACAGCATCGGTTTTTCGGGCGAGGCGGAAGACATGGCCGAATCGTTCGGCTACATGGGGGAATCGCTCCTGCTGGCCGTTGTCTTTGTCTTTCTGATCCTGGCCGCCCAGTTCGAATCGTTTTTCGAGCCCCTGGCAATCATGCTGTCGCTGCCGCTTTCCATTGTCGGCATGGCCGGGATGCTGAAACTGACCGGCGACACTATCAATATCATGTCGCTCATCGGCCTCATCATGCTCATGGGGCTCGTCACCAAAAACGCCATCCTGCTGGTGGACTACGCCAAGGTCCTCCGGCGACGGGACGGTCTGCCGCGCCGCGAGGCGGTGATCGAGGCAGGCCGGACCAGGCTCCGTCCCATCGCCATGACGACTCTGGCCATGATCTTCGGCATGCTGCCGTTATTCCTCGGCATCGGCGCCGGCGGCGAGGGGCGGGCTCCCATGGCCCGCGCCGTGGTGGGCGGGCTCATCACGTCATCGCTCCTCACCCTGATCGTGGTTCCGGTCATGTACACCTACACGGACGACCTGGCCGTCCGGCTCAGGCGCTGGTGGCGGGGCAACGGGGAGGGGGAGCTTGCTACCGGTCCGGCCGGCGGTCCCGCGCCGGGGGGGCTGGTTGCTTCGATCCTGAAAAAGGCGCGCGGGATTTCCCTGAAGAAGTTCTTCGGCGTGTTCGCCTGCCTCATCACCCTCGGCACCGGCGCTTTCTCCGCTGAGGCAGCAGAGATCCGCGTCCTGACCCTCGACCAGGCCCTTGCCATGGCCGACGAGCGCAACCGCGACATTGCGAAGGCCCGGGAGTTCTTCCGGCAGGTGGAGGGGCGGTACGTGGAGGAGCGGAGCGCGGCGCTGCCCCAGTTCACCATCACCGGCTCGGCATCCTGGCTGGATGACCGCAGCCAGAAAGCCCTGGCCGGCGGCTTTATCCCCACGCGGCAGGATGTGCGCGCCGCCGGGGTGGAGCTTTCCCAGGCCCTGTACACCTGGGGCAAGGTGAGCGCCGCCATCCGGGCGGCCGATCTCGGCTTCAGGACCGCGGACGAGCAGCTCCGCGCGGCGCGGCAGGATGCCCGCCGGGATGTGGCGGTCGCGTTTTACGATATTCTGCTGGCTCGCGAACAGCTTGCCATCAGCAGCCAGAACCTGGAGCAAAAAGGGCGGCACCTGGATGAGGCCCAGCGCAAGTACGCCGCCGGCGTGGCCACCGACTACGATGTGCTTGCCGCCGGCGTATCGGTGGAAAACGCGCGGCCGGAGGTCATCCGGGCCGAAAACCTGACGCGGCTGGCCACGGACCGGCTTCGTTATTTTCTGGCGCTCGACCAGGAGATCGACGTGGAAGGGGCGCTGTCGTTCGAGCCTGCGGCGGTTCCTTCCCACGCCGAGGCCCTGGCCGTGGCGCGGCGCCAGCGGCCCGAGCTCGAGGAGCTGCGCCGGCGGATCGACATGGCTGGTGAGCTGGTGGCAGTAGCCGATGCGGAGGACAAGCCGCGCCTGGACCTGAAGGCGGGTTACGGCTGGCGCCAGCTCGAAGCCGGGGATGGCCGCGGCGACGGAGCTGCGTGGAACGTGGGACTGTATCTGAGCTTTCCGGTCTTTGACGGGCTCAAGGCGCGGGGCAAGGTCGCCCAGGCGGAAAGCGAACGGCGCAGCCTCAGGATCGAGGAGGCGAAGCTGATGGACTCCGTTTCCCTCGAAATACGGGATGCCGTCAACAATGTCCGGGAGGCGCGCGAAATCGTCTCGGCCCTCGAAGGGACCGTCGCCCAAGCGGAGCGTCTCCTGGCCATGGCCGAGCAGGGGTTCGAGCTGGGCGTGAAAATCCGCCTGGAGGTTGACGATGCAGAGCTGAATCTCCGACAGGCGCGGGGCAATCTGGCCAAGGCGCGCAGGGACTACCTCGTTGCCCGGGTGAACCTTGAGCGGGTCATGGGTGTCTTGGGCGAAGAGGGCGCGGACAGGAACAAGATGTAATGGATTGTTGCTAAAATGTTATCTTGTTGATGCCTGAGTGATATAGTGAAGACAGGAAGGAGAAGGTTCGTTTCCCGGAAAGGAGGCAACGGTCATGAAAGGCGATCGGATGCGTCACATGGTCTGCAATGTGGAAGACAGCCAAACCCTTCACTGCCTGACGGCCAATGCCACCGTATCCTGCGCACGGTGCGGTGCCAAGGCCCATAGTCCGTCCAATGTCTGCGACCCGGTGTCGCTCACCATGGAGGGGGATTGAGGCGGCAGCCAGAGAAAAGCAGATGGAAAAGAAGCGGAAGGCCCGGTAAATCGGGCCTTTTTTCGTTTGGAGTCCGCGTCTGTCAGGCAGCCCGGGTCAGTCCCTCTGCCTCGTACCGTTCCACCACCCTTGCGTAGCGTTCGGTGAAGTCGGCCGGGGTGCGCGCTTCGGCCGACTCGTAGCCCGTCAGGATGCCGCTGCGCACCTCCTCGGGGAGCACCCGTTCGGCCAGGGGATACAGGATGTCGTCTTCCTTGGCGATGTGCTCGCGGAGCATGGTCAGGTAGCCGAGGGCGTTTTCCGCGATGTCCCCGTCACGCCCGGTGCTGCCCGCCAGGGCGGCGGTGGCCGCCTCCTCCATGGCCTTCACGTAGGCCCGGCCCCGGTCGTGCTCCATGAGCATGGCCGCCACCGGGCTGTTCTCGCGGGGCATGCCGTTGTTCACCAGGGCCTCGAAGAGGACGTCTTCCTCCTTGGCGTGGTGGAAGCGGTCGGCATAGTGGCGGATGAAGTCCACCGCGTCGAGATAGAAGCGGTAGTTGGTGTAGAGCCCTTCCGCCGTCAGGGAGGCGTTGCGCTCGAGTACGTCGAGCATTCGGAGGATCAGTTTGTGCTCGTCAACCAGGGCCTGGGTGATGTTGCGCTTCATGGTCAGTTCCTCCTTTCGCCGTCGATGCCGATGATGATGGTTTCCAGCGGCACCGGGTCTCCCGCCTTGGCCAGGGCCTGCTTTACCATGATGTCGAGACCGCGGCAGCAGGGGACCTCCATGATGGCCACGGTGACGCTTTTAACATCGTTGTCGCGGAAGATGGTGGCCAGTTTGTCCACGTAGGTGCCGGTCTCGTCCAGTTTGGGGCACGCGATGGCCAGGGCCTTCCCCTTGAGCAGGTCCTGATGGAAGGAGCCCAGGGCAAAGGCGACGCAATCGGCCGAGATCAGGATGTCCGCATTCCTGAAATAGGGGGCCGAGGGGGGGACCAGGTGGAGCTGGACCGGCCACTGGCGAAGTGCCGACGGGGTCCGGGCGGTGTCGTTAGTAGTGGTTTCTTCTCGTTCGATGACGCGAGCCATGCTGCCGGGGCAGCCGCAACCGAGATGTGACATGGTGTGTTCTCCTTTTCGGGTACTGGTGTAATGGTTGATGAGTGGCCTGTGTTACGCCGCTTTGCTGGTCAGGTAGTCGTTTATTTCCGCTTCGATCCCCGCCTCGTCCTCTTTCGAAAGCCCGTGGATGGAGACCACGTCCTTGAGAAGGCAGATGCCCACCTTGCAGGTGACGCAGCCGATGTCGTAACGCTGCAGGATTTCCCCGATTTCGGGATAGGATGCAAGCACGTCCTGGATGGCCTGGCTGCCGAGATCGTTTTTCAGATTCATTGATTGTTCCTCCCTCGCGTTCAGATGATTCCACCTTACGCCCCTGAGAGAGGAATTTTTATGATGTGGGTCAAGAAATGGCGATTGTAAAAGTCCGGACAAACGGATTGATTCGGATCAGATGCTTTCGATGAACAGGAGTGCCGGATCTTCCAGGTAATTGACGACCTTGCGCAGGAACTGGGCCGCGTCGGCCCCGTCGGTGACCCGGTGGTCGAAGGTGAGGGACAGGGGGAGAATCGTGCGGATGGCGATGCGGCCGGCGTGGACCCAGGGACGGTCGGCGATGCGGCCTAAGCCGAGGATGGCCACGTCGGGCCAGTTGATGACGGGGGTGGCGAACACGCCCCCGAAGTGGCCGAAGTTGGTGAGGGTGAAGGTGCTGCCCCTCATTTCGTCCAGGGTAATGGTCCGCTCCCGGGCCTTGCGGCCCAGTTCCTGGAGCTCCGAGGCCAGTTCGATGATGCTCTTGGCGTCCACGTGGCGGATTACCGGCACCATGAGGCCGTCTGGGGTCTCCACGGCAATGCCGAAGTGATAGTGCTTTTTGAGGATGATGTCTCCGGCTGCGTCGTCAATGGCCGCGTTCAGGTAGGGGTGCTCCCGCAGCGCGTGCTGGACCGCCTTGATGAAGAAGGGGAGAACGGTGAGGTGGATGCCCCGCTGTTCCACCGCCTGCTGCTCCCGTTCCCGCAGGTGCCACAGGTCGGTGATGTCTGCCTCTTCCATTCCGGTGACAAAGGCGGTGTTCCGCTGGGAGGTCATGACGTTGCGGGCAATGGACCGCCGTACCCCCCGAAGGGGAATCCGCTCCGACGGCCCGAACTCGCCGGCATCCGGGCGGACCGGGGCGCCCGCGCCCGCCACGTCTTCGGGGGTGATGCTCCCCCGGGGGCCGCTTCCCCGCACGGTTGCCAGGTCGATGCCCCGTTCCCGGGCCAGCTTCCTGACCAGGGGGGTGGCGAGGATGTCCGGCTGCTGCGTCCCGACGGCTTCCTCCGCCTCGGGGAGTTCGCCCACGATCCCCACGGAGGGTTTTCGCACGGGGGGAGTCTCTTCCTCGACAGCGATGGTCAGGAGCGTCTCTCCGACCATGACGGTTTCGCCCTCACGCCGGGCAAGACTCTGGACCCTCCCGGCCCGGGGCGAGGGAACCTCCACCACTGCCTTGTCGGTCTCCACCTCGGCCACCGGCTGGTGCTCGGTCACGGTGTCGCCTTCCTTCACGAGCCAGCGGCGCAGTTCCGCCTCGGTTATGCCCTCGCCCAGATCGGGGAGCTTGAAGTCATACGGCATCGGTTCCTCCCGGAAGAACTCGTTGCTGCACTATGGGGCGTCCGGCGTTGGCGGTGTCGGCGGGGCTCCTGCTCCGAAAACCTCCACGCGTCACCGGCTGAATTTCATGGGAACGCAACCGCTGCTCCCGGCGCTTTCGCTTCGGCTGATCCGTTGGTGGTTGATGCGGGATCGTTTCTCCGCAGGAGTCCCGCCCCCGCCGTGAGACACCTGTGGAGAGGTCACCCGGATCAGTAGGCCAGCACTTCCTCGACGGCCGCCCGGATCCGCTCCGGAGACGGCAGGTACCGGTCCATGAGCCGGGCCAGGGGCACCGGAACGTCCGGAGCCGTAACCCGCAGCACCGGACCCCGCAGGTGGAGGATCGCCTCCTCCGCCACGGTG
>NZ_JCAMRN010000084.1:0-15369 GCF_059620965.1 Geobacter sp. PheSNFMC | reverse complement strand
TCGAGGACGATTCCCTCCGGTGTGCGGTGGCGGGCTAGGAAGGCCCGCACCTCCTGTTGATATGCTGCGGGTTGTCCGGCAAAGCCGGGGAGTTTGGAGCTGATGAAGTCGTCTTCGTCCGTGAAGAGGAAGCCGACCCGGAAGTGAACCGTGTCCCCCACGGTCCAACCGGGGAGGGCGTGCATGGCGCGGATGGCGGCTTCCTGGGCGGGGCGCTCGTCGCCGCTGCCGGCGCCGAAGCGTTCCTTGGCTTCGGTGAAGGAGCCCCCCTCGCCCGGCTCCACCACGACCACGGCGCCGCCGGGGCGCACGAGGCCGGCGGCGGTGGCGAGGCTTTCGTCCATTTGATGGAGGGGAACATGGTGGAAGGAAAGGGTGTAGATGACGATGTCGAAGGAGGCGGGGGGGAAGCTGAGGACACCGTCGGGCATGGGGAGGAAACTGACGTTGGCGGCGGTGACGGCGGCCCGGGCCTGTGCCAGGGCGCGCTCGTCCGGGTCCACGGCCACGACCCGGGCGGCGTGGCGCGCCAGATCGCGGGTGATGCGGCCGGTGCCGCAGCCCACTTCGAGGACCTCTGCGCCCCGCAGGTCACAGTGGCTGGTGATGGTGCGGATGTACTCGCCGGTGGGGTCCTGGATCATGGGAGACCTCCGTTCACACATTTTACAGAAAAATTACGCGGGCGCCGGTGGAGAAGGGGTAAAATTTTCCCTAACGAGCCGTCCCCACCCGACGGGAAACTCATGGATCACGGAGGATCCCATGAACGTTCTCCTCGTCTACCCCCGCTATCCGGATTCCTTCTGGAGCTTCCGCCACGCCCTGAAATTCGTCGGCAAGAAGGCCGCCTTCCCGCCCTTGGGGCTCCTTACCGTTGCCGCTCTCTTCCCCGACACCTGGCAGGCGCGCCTGATCGACCAGAATGTCCGGGAATTGACCGATGCCGATCTTGCCCGTGCTGATCTCGTTTTCGTGAGCGCCATGACCATCCAGCGGGAAGCGGTGCGGGAGATCCTCGGCCGCTGCCGGCAACTGGGGGTCACCACGGTGGCCGGGGGCCCTCTCTTCACTACCGCGCCGGAGGAGTTTCCCGAGGCGGACCACCTGGTGCTCAACGAGGCTGAGCTCACCCTCCCGCGGTTTCTGGACGACCTGGCCATGGACCGCGCCCAGCGTATCTATACTGCCGAGGCACGGGCCGACGTGACCCGGACCCCGCTGCCACGGTGGGATCTCCTGGACATCCGGGATTACGCGGCCATGAACATCCAGTATTCCCGGGGCTGCCCCTTTGACTGCGAGTTCTGCGACATCACCCGGCTCTTCGGCCGCAGGCCGCGCACCAAGGGCCGGGAGCAGTTGACGGCGGAACTGGACGGCCTCCATGCCCGCGGCTGGCAGGGGGGTGTTTTCTTCGTGGACGACAACTTCATCGGCGACCGGGCAAAGCTGAAACGGGAAGTGCTTCCCGCCATGATCGACTGGCAGGAGCAGCGGGGACGGCCCTTCTCTTTCTTCACCGAGTCCTCCATCGACCTGGCCGACGATCCCGAGCTCATGGGGCTCATGGTGCGGGCGGGGTTCACGGAGGTCTTTGTGGGCATCGAGACCCCCCATGACGAGGGGCTTCACGAGAGCGGCAAGGTTCAGAACCGCAACCGCGACCTGCTGGAAAGCGTCAAACGGATCCAGCGGGCGGGACTCCAGGTGCAGGGAGGATTCATCGTCGGCTTTGACAGCGACCCGGAGACGATCTTCGAGCGGCAGATCCGCTTCATCCAGGAGAGCGGCATCGTGACCGCCATGGTCGGAATGCTCACCGCCCTGCGGGGGACCAGGCTTCACCGGCGTCTTGCACAGGAGGGACGGCTGCTGCGGAACGCCTCGGGCAACAATACCGCCATTGCCCTCAACTTCGTCCCCCGGATGCCGGCGGATGCGCTCGTCGGCGGTTACCGGAAAATTCTCGACACCATCTATGCCCCACGGCACTACTACCGCCGGGTCATCACCTTCCTCACGGAGTACCGGACCCCGCCGGGGGGGTTCCAGCCGAATCCGGCCCGACTGCGGGCGTTCCTGGCGTCGGTGGTGTTGCTGGGGGTGATCGGGAGGGAGCGCCTCTACTACTGGAAACTCTTCTTCTGGTCACTGGCGCGGCGGCCACGGCTCTTTCCCCTGGCGATCACCCTGGCCATCTACGGCTTTCACTTCCGAAAGGTGGCGGAGAGCATCGGTGCCACCGGCATGTTCGAGGAACAGGAATGCGTCGAGTGAGTCGACGGGGCGCGGTGCGCCTTACCGCAGCGTCACCACCGTGGCGCCCTCGCCACCTTCGAAGGGCTCGCCGGGACGAAACTCGCGCACCAGGGGGTGACCGTCAAGGTATTCGCGCACAGCCCGCATCAGGGCGCCGGTCCCCTTGCCGTGGACGATCCGCAGCTCGCCGTATCCTTCCAGGGAGGCGTGGTTCAGGAAGGGCTCCAACCGCGCCAGGGCGTCGTCCACTCGCAGGCCGATCAGGTTGATTTCGCGGGGGGTCTCCGCATCCGGCGCCGGTCTTCTGCCCGAGCCGGTGCGGATTTTGGCCTCGGTGGCCTTGCCCCGGCGCGGGGAAACGTCCGTGGCCGCCACTTCCAGTTCCATGGCGCCGGCCCGCACCCGGAGCCGGCCGGTCCGGCGGTCCACGGCGGTGACGGTGCCGTCGTGGCCGATGGCCTTGACGAAGACAGTGTCGCCCTCGCGGACGGCATCCAGGGAAAGGGTCTCCTCGGGATGGAACTCCTGGAGCTTCGCCTCCACCGCGGCCTCGGCCTCGTCGATCTTCTTCCGGGCCTCCCTGCTCTTCTCCCTGCGGGCTTCCTCGATGATGGCGTTCACGTCGCGCCGGGCGGCCCGGACGATCTCCTTTGCCTCCTGGAGGGCCTTCTCGGTTGCCTCGCGCCGCCGGGTCTCGGCCTCGGCCAGCCGCTCGCGGGCGATGCGGGCCTTCTCCTCGGCATCGCGCCGGAGCCGTTCCGCCTCGGCCAGGGCCTCTTCGTGGCGCCGGCGCTGGTCCTTGAGCTCGGCCAGCAGTTCGTGGAATTCAGTCTCCATGCGAGAGAGCATGCCGGTGGCCACGGCCACGACCCGGTCGGGAAGGCCATACCGGCGAGCGATCTCCAGGGCGTGGGACTGGCCCGGCTCGCCCACGGTGAGACGGTAGAGGGGGGTGAGGGTCTGGCGGTCGAACTCCATGGAAGCGTTGACCATGCCGTCCCGTTTGTGGACGAAGCCCACGATGTCGGTCAGGTGGGTGGTGGCGATGACCAGCGCCCCCTTGTCCTGCAGGTCGGCCAGGACGGCGCAGGAGATGGCCGCCCCCTGGACCGGCTCGGTGCCGGTGCCCAGTTCGTCCAGCAGCACCACGGTGCGGCGGTCGGCCCGCTCCAGGATGCCGGCGATGTTGGAGACGTGGGCCGAGAAGGTGGAAAGGCTCTGCTCGATGGACTGCTCGTCGCCGATGTCCACCAGGAGGTCGGAGATCAGGGGGAACGACGAAGTGGAGGCCGCCGGCACCGGAATCCCCGCCAGGGCCATGAGGTGAAGGAGGCCGGTGGTCTTGAGGGAGATGGTTTTGCCTCCCGCGTTGGGCCCGGTGATGACCATGACCTGATTCGCCACATGCGAATCAGGACGTTCAGCGCCCCCCAGCCCCAGGTCCAGCGGCACCACCCGGCCGGCCCCCCGTTCCCGCGCCATGAGCGCCAGGAGCGGGTGGCGCCCCTCCCGGACCCGAATGAAGCGGGCGTCGGTGATCTCGGGGGTCTCGGCGCCGAGGGAATCGGCGAACAAGGCAATGCCGTTCAGCACATCAAGCCGGACCAGAATGCGGAACTGCTCATCCAGGCCGTCGGCTTCCTGGCGGATCATCCGGCAGATGGTCCGGACGATGCGGATCATCTCGGCCTTTTCCTCAGCCACCAGGTTTTCCAGCTCGTTGGCCAGGCCGATGATCTCCAGGGGCTCCATGAAGGCGGTCTCGCCTGAATTGGAGACGTCGTGCACCACGCCGGGGACCATTCCCTTGGAATCCATCCGCACCGGGATCACCCACCGCCCGCCCCGCTGGGTGATGAAATCGTCCTGGAGGAAGGTGGTGACCCCGGTCTCGCGGACGATCTCGGCCAGCCGCCGCCTGATCCGCTCGGTGAGGTGGCGCTTCTTCTGGCGCAGGTCCGAGAGGAGCGGCGAGGCGGAATCGAGGATCTCCCCCTCGGAGTCGATGGATACCTCCAGCTCGTCCAGGAGGTCGGGGAAGCCGGTCAGGGTGCCGGCCAGTTCCCGCAGCAGGGGGATGTCGGTCCGGTAGGCAAACTGCTTGGCAATGGCGGTCATGGTCCGCAGGATCGGGAACAGGACCACCAGCTCCGTGGGGTCCAGCACCGCGCCGTCGGGACGGACCGCCGCCAGCAGCGGCGCGATGTCCTCGAAGGAGCGGAGGGAAAGATCGATCCCCAACTGGCGCAGCCGCCGGATCTCGTCCACCTGGCCGAAGCGCCGGACAATGGCCTCCCGGTCGTCCAGGGGCCGGATCAGGGCGGTTTCGTCCCGCGTGGCGCCGCTGTGGGCGTAGCCCGACACGGCCGAAAGTATTTTATCGAATTCGAGGGTACGGAGGGTTTCGGTTCTGATCATTGCTGATTGTCCTTCTCTGGGTCGTATTTCGTGGTGGCCCGCCGTTTCCGCCGCGCCTTCTGCTTCCGGAGCTTCTCGACCCGGACGTCCCGGGGGCTCTCCCCCTTGTTGAGCCGTTCGATCCGCTCCAGGATCTCGCGCCGGGCCAGAAAGCGGTTCACGGACTGGCTCCGGTCCTTCATGCACTTCACTTCGATGCCGGTGGGGCGATGCCGGATCTGGACGCAGGTGGCGGTCTTGTTCACGTGCTGCCCGCCGGCGCCGGAGGAGCGGACAAAGGTTTCCTCCAGGTCCGCCTCGCTCACCCCCAGTTCGGCCATCTTGTCCCGGAGCCAGCGGTTTTTCTCTTCGCTCACGGCAAAGGTCGGTGGCGCCACGGCTAGGTCCCTTCGGCGCCATCGAGCCGGTAGAGCCGCCGATGGCGCTGCTCCAGATAGAGCCGGGCCAGGAGCGGCCCGGCCACGGCCATGAGGATGAGGACACAGCCCGCCAGTTCGCGGGGGGTGAGCCGCTCACCCAGGATAAAAACGCCGAACAGCATGCTCCAGACCGGGTCGAGGGTGTAGATCAGCCCCGCCCTGGTGGGGGTGGTGAAGCGCTGGTAGGCGTTCTGGAGGGTAAAGCAGATGACTGTGGGAAAGAGGGCGCAGTACGCCAGGGACCAGGCCCCGGCCCGGCCGATGGTGAATTCCGGCCAGGGGAGAACCAGGCAGAGGACGAGCCCCACGGCGGCCACGGTGACGAACTGCACGAAGGTCACCAGATAGACGTCCTCGTCCCGCAGCACCCGGGAAACGGCTATGATGTGGATGGCGATGAACAGGGCGCAGACCGTGGAGAGGAGATCCCCTTGATTGAATCCCTCGGCCCCGCCGCTGGCCAGGGCCCAGAGCCCGACCACGGCCAGGGCGATGCCGCCGAAGGTCACCCGGTCGACCCGCTCGCGCCACAGGGCGAACGTAAGGAGCGGGATAAAGAGGACAAAGAGGTTGTTCAGGTACCCGGCCCGGGAGATGGTGGTGCCCGACACGCCGAGGACGAAGGTGAGGTTCACCGCGGCCAGGGCCAGGCCGACCACTGCTCCGCGCACGGCGATGTGGCGGTTGAGGCGCGCCAGACGCGGCAGGCAGACCCCCCCCATGAGGAGCGCCGCCAGGGCGAACCGGAAGAAGAAAAAGTGGACCGGAGGCACCTCGCGCATCCCGATCTTGTTGAAGAGGAAGCTCCCCCCCCACATGAGAGTGGTGAACAGGAGGATAGCCGTTACCTTTGCGTGCGGCGGTGCCGCGGTCTGAGCCTGGATCATTCTGCTATTAAAGAACGGTGCCGCCGGTCAAGTCAACAGACAGTTTGCGCTTTTCTCGGAGGGGTGATTGCGCATTCGGCCGTAAGTGTTAGACTTGTCTAACCACCCGGACCGTATGAAAAAAATAGGCGGAAGGAAGGGACGAGCGATGATTCCGATAGTCGACTCCCGCATCGGGGCGTATCTGGACGGACTCCTGCCCGAAGCCGACCCGGTGGTGGCCGCCATGGAGCAGATTGCCCGTGAGCGGAATATTCCCATCGTGGACCGGCAGACGGGGCGCCTGCTCTATCTGCTGGCGCGGATCAAGCAGCCACAGTTGGTGGTGGTGCCCGGCGACGGCCTCGGCTGCGCCAGCTGGTGGTTCGCCCGGGCGATCAGCATCAGCAGCAGGGTGGTGATGATCGACCCCGACCGGGACAACGTGGAGCATGCCCGCCGCATGCTCCACGACAACGGACTCATCGACCGGGTTGAGCTGCAGGTCGGGGATCCCCTGGGAATCGCCGCCAGCCAGCGGGACATCGATATCCTGTTCATGGACTGCGACGTCTTCAACGGGGCTGACGTGCTGGAGCGGATGAACCGGTGCCTGGCAAAAAATGCACTTCTCATCGCCGTGAACGCCCTCCGGCGCGGATCGGTGGCCGAAAGCCACGAGGACCCTGAGACCGCTGCCCTGCGGGAGTTCAACCACCATCTGTCCAGGCGGCGGGATTTCTTCACCACCATCGTGCCGGTGGGAAACGGCGTGCTCCTGGGCTACCGCCTCAGTTGAAGGAAAGGGGCGCATCATGCCGATACGGTTGCTGTTCGTTCTGGTCATTGCCTGCACCCTGGCCGGTTGCGCCCGGCAGGTCATCAGTCGGGAGTCCCTCCTTCTGGCTGAACGGAGCCTGTCCTTTGCCGTGGTGCGGGAGAACCCCAACGCATACGTGGGGCGTCACCTCCTGCTGGGAGGGGCGGTGGCCGAAACGGCAAACCGGCCCGATGGAGCAGAACTGGAAGTGGTCCAGTTTTCTCTGGACTCCGACGACCGGCCCCAGGAGAAACGCGGGTCCGAAGGGCGTTTCCTCGCCCGCAGCCGCGAATTTCTCGACCCGCTGATCTTCAGCCGGGGAAGGCTCGTGACTCTGGTGGGAACGGTGACCGGCGTGACGGAACGGCGCCTCGACGGAACCAGCTACCGTTATCCGGTGATTGCTATCAGGGAGATGTACGTCTGGAGACCTGAGGATCCCTATGCCCAGCCGGCGGTGCACTTCGGCATAGGGGTGGGGGTAGGGTTCTAACCGCGGCCTGGACCGCCGGCAGCGCTATTTCACGACAACCTTGTTCTTGCCGGTGTACTTGGCCTGCATGAGACACTCGTCGGCCAGACGGACCAGCTCTTCGATCCCCCCGTCCACGTCGGTGCCGAGAATGCCCTGGGCAACGCCGATGCTGGCGGTGACCGGCACCATGCGGGCGCTTTCCTCCTCAATGCTGCGCCGCAGGTTCTCGGCCACGGTCCGGAGCGACGCCGGTTCCACCGGCGACAGGTAGACCACGAATTCGTCGCCGTCGTAGCGCCCAACCACGTCGGAGCGGCGCAGGTGGGAGGTGATGGTTTCCGCCACCAGCTGCAGGATGCGGTCGCCGGTCTGGTGGCCGTAGTTGTCCCCCACCAGTTTGAAATAATCCAGATCAATGAGCATGATGCCCACGTTGCTTCCGCTGCGCTGGGCCGCGTAGGCGAGTGAGCCCACGGTCTTGAAGAAGCCGGCCCGTGTCATGACCCCCGTGAGGGCGTCGAAGTGGGACTGGGCTGCCAGCTGCCGCGCCTCGTTCCAGAGCCGGAACAGGGCCTCGCCCAGCAGTTCCGTTTCGGCGGTGGCCAGGCCGCAGGAGCCGATGCCGTCGATAAAACGACGCAGGTAGCGGCCGTAGCCGATATCGGGCAGGTCCTCGCCGCTGGCATCCCTGGTCAGGCGACAGAGACTCGCAAAGGCGGGATGGAGGAGGTAGAGCTGCAGGCGGAAGCCGAGCAGACAGGCGGCCTCGCTGGAGGGGGCCTCGGTATAGCGCTCGACCTGCTCGTCGATGCTCTTGCCGATCATTTCCAGTTCTTCCAGAGTCTCGGCCGGCTTGTAGATGATGATCGGCAGGTTCTCGCGCCCGCCCCTCTCCTGCAGGCGCTCATACACGGCACTGTGATGACGGGTTTCGTCGGCAACGGTCTCCCAGAAACGCCGCGCCTCGTCGCTGCCGGCGTGTGCCGCGAACATCTTGAATACCGATGAGGCCTTGCGTTCAAGCTCCAGGCATGCTGCAACGATGTCGTTCAGAATGTCGCCGGACATGCGGCACCTCCTGCCCCCAGGGAAATCGGCGGAACCAGCGTCGGAAAAAGTATACGCTCCTCGCCCGATTATTTCATTAGAATTCTGAGCCGAGGCGATTAAAAAATTCGACGCATATTCGGCAGTTGAACACTACCTGCCGCCGTGGCAACGGTCCCCCCCTGCAGTTTCAGGTTCAGGCATTCCGGTTCAGTGGGCCTCGCTCCAGTTACGCCCCACGTTCACGTCCGCCCGCAGCGGCACCCGGAGGGGGGCAGCATGCTCCATCTCGTGTTGCACGAGCCGCTCCATGGCGGTCCGTTCGCCCTCCGGCACCTCGAAGACCAGTTCGTCGTGGACCTGCATGATCAGGCGACTGGTGAGCCCCTCTCGCCGCATCCGCTCCGTGACCCGCACCATGGCCGCCTTGATGATGTCCGCGGCCGAGCCCTGAATGGGGTAGTTGACGGCGTTGCGCTGGGCAAAGGCCCGGATGTTGCCGTTGCTGCTGGCGATGTCCGGAATGGGGAGCCGCCGCCCCATGAGGGTGGTCACGTAGCCCCTGGCCTCGGCCTCGGCCACGCAGCCGTCCAGGAAGGCCCGGGCGCCAGGATGGCGGGCGAAGTAGTTGTCGATGAACTCCTTGGCCACCTTGGTGGTGATCCCCAGTTGCTTGGCCAGACTGAAGGCCCCCTGTCCGTAGATGACCCCGAAGTTGATGGCCTTGGCCTGGCGCCTCATCTCGGGCGTCACCATCTCCGGGAAGAGGCCGAACACCTCGGCCGCGGTCCGGGTGTGGATGTCCTCGTCCCGGGCAAAGGCGTCGCAGAAGACCCGGTCCTCCGAGAGATGGGCCAGGACCCGCAGCTCGATCTGGGAGTAGTCGGCCGAGAGGATCAGGTGGCCCTCCTCCGCGATGAAGGCGCGCCGGATCTTCCGCCCCTCGTCGGTGCGGACCGGGATGTTCTGCAGGTTGGGCTCCGAGGACGAGAGCCGCCCGGTGTTGGTGACGGTCTGGTTGTAGGAGGTGTGCACCCTCCCGCTGGCCGGGTGCACCAGCCTGGGCAGGGCATCGGTGTAGGTGGACTTGAGCTTGGCGAGCCCCCGGTACCGGAGGATGGCCGCGGCGATCTCGTGCCCGGCCTCGGCCAGCCGTTCCAGCTCCTCCACGTTGGTGGACCAGCCGGTTTTGGTCTTGGTCTTTTTCCCGGCTGGGAGCTTCATTTTCTCGAACAGCACCTCTCCCAGCTGCTTGGGCGAGTTGAGGTTGAACGGCTCGGGCGCGAGCGCCATGACCTGCTCCTCCAGAGCCGTCAACTGGCTGCCGAGCCCGGCGGAGAGTTCCCCCAGCAGCGCCAGGTCCAGCTTGACCCCGGCCGTCTCCATCTCGGCCAGGATCGGTACGAGCGGCATCTCCAGATCGAAGAACAGGCGCTCCATGCCGGCCTCGGCCACCCGGGGCAGGAACAGCCGGTGCAGGAGCCAGGCGGCGTCGGCATCCTCGCAGGAATAGGTGGACGCCTTTTCCACCGGCACCCGGGCAAAGTTCAGCTGGTCCTTTCCCTTCCCGGCCACCTCCTCGTAGGAGATCATCCGGTGGTCCAGGTGCTCCACCGCCAGGGAGTCCAGGCCGTGGCCCGACCGGACCGGGTTGATCAGATAGGAGGCGACCATGGTATCGCACCAGACCCCGGCCATGACGATGCCGTGACGGCGCAGCACCTGGTAGTCGTACTTGAGGTTCTGCCCCACCTTGCGCACCGCGGGGTCGGTGAGGAGCGGCCGCAGCCCCTCCAGCACCAGGGTGCGGTCGAGCTGGGCCGGGGCGCCGTCATAGGCGTGCCCCACCGGGATGTAGCAGGCTTCGTGATCCCGGAACGACAGGGAGATGCCCACGATGTCCGCCTCAAGAGGATTGAGGCTCGTGGTTTCCAGGTCCACCGAAAAGACCCCGGCCCCGGCCAGGTCGGCGAGCAGGGCCCGGAAATCGGCCTCCGCGAAAATGGTGCGGTAGTGCTCGGTGGTCAGGGTGGCCTCGCTGGTCAGCTCCTTCATGAGGGTCGTGAACCCATATTCCTTGAAGAGTTCGGCCAATCGGCGATTGTCGGCGGGGGCCACGGCAAAGGCGTCGAGGTCGAAGTCCAGGGGCACGTCGCGGACAATGGTGGCGAGACGCCGGGAAAGCCGGGCCTGCTCCGCGAACTCGCGCAGGCGCTCGCCGGTCTTTCCCTTAACCTCGCCGGCCCGCTCCAGCAGGGCGTCCAGAGAGCCAAACTCCTGGATCAGCTTGGTAGCGGTCTTTTCGCCGATGCCGGGGACGCCGGGGATGTTGTCGGAGGTGTCGCCCGCCAGGCCCAGTATGTCGATGACCTGCCCGGGGCCGACGCCGAAGCGCTCCACCACCTCGGGGATGCCGGACACCCGGTCCTTCATGGTGTCGAGCAGCCGGATGCGGTCGCTCACGATCTGCATCAGATCCTTGTCGCCGGTGACGACCACGGCCTCCAAACCCTGCTCCTCGCACCGCCGGGCAATGGTGCCGATGATGTCGTCGGCCTCGTAGCCCTCCAACTCCAGAACCGGGATGCTGAAGGCCCGGACCATCTCCTTGATGGGTCCGATCTGGGGAACCAGATCATCGGGCATGGCGGCCCGGTTCGCCTTGTAATCGGGGTAGATCTCGGTGCGGAAGGTGGTGCGCCCCTTGTCGAAGATCACGGCAAGGCGGCCGGGATGGTGATCCTTGATAACCTTGAGGAGCATCTGGGTGAAGCCGTAGAGCGCATTGGTGGGGAAACCCGCGGGCGACGACAGATGCCTGATGGCGAAGTAGGCCCGGTAGATGTACGAGGAGCCGTCGATGAGAAACAGCGTGTCGGTCGCCATCTACGCCTCCTCAGCTTCGCGGGTGAAGATGAGAAACGCCATGGAGGGACGACGGCTCGCCTCGCGCATGGCGAACTGCATCCCGTCGAAGCGCCACCCCTTTGCGGTCCATTCGTTGAGGGCCTCCTCGATGACGTCCTCCGTCACGGTCCCGATCTCCACCACCTTGTATGTGAGCACAGTGCACCTCTTTCGTTTTTTGGGTCGCATGGTAGCCCAGAATCACCCCCGCTTCAAGAACTGATATGGGATCAAAGCCCGGCCAACAGGGCCTTAACTCATTAAAATAACTACAAAACTTTAATCTTGCAGCAATTGCATCTCCCCTGGCCCATGGTATCATTGTGTCAGCATCGGGAGGAGGCCCGATGCCGTAACGCTCCCCCTTAACCGGCTCGCCCCGGGCGGGCCCGTCAGCCACGCGAGGTGCACGGTATGATGATGGAAAAGCAAACGGAAATGATCGAACAATTGGCCGAGGATGCGGAAGTTACTCTCTCCACCGACTACGAGCGCAAAGATCTCAAGGAGCGCCGTTCGGTCGCCAAGAGCAGCCTCTATGACGGCTCTAAAAAGCTTAAACACAGCGTTCCCAAGGGGAAGCGGGTATAGCACACCGCAGCACGCGCGAGCTCAAGTGAATAGGTACACAGAGAGGGGGGAGGCGCCGACAGAGGAGGCCTCCCCCTTGACTTTGAAAAACGGGTGATTATGTTGTGATCAGATCGAACACATCACCACCAAGGAGGTGCGCAGTCATGGCAATCGTCAAGTACAGCCCGTTTCGCGACATGATGAATATGCAGGAGCAGATGAACCGGCTTCTGGATCTGGCCTGGAGCAAGCAGGGCGGGGAAGAGTTGCGGGAAGGGGCCTGGCAGCCCCCCGTGGACATCTTCGAGGATGAAAACGCGGTGATCATCAAGGCCGAGCTGCCCGGCATCGACCAGAAGGACATCGAGGTGCGGATCGAGGACAACACCCTCACCATCCGGGGCGAGCGCAAGCACGAGGAAGAGGTCCGCAAGGAGAACTACCATCGGGTGGAACGCTACTACGGCAGCTTCCAGCGGAGCTTCTCGATCCCCGCCACCATCGACCAGGAGAAGGTCAGGGCCAGCTCCGACAAAGGGGTCCTCACCATCACCCTTCCCAAGCGGGAGGAGGTGAAGCCCAAGCAGATTACGGTTGAAGTGACCTGAGCATGGGGCGGGCGGCACGATCCTCCTGCCGCGCTTCAAGGAATTCGAGCAGATTCCGGGGAGGAAGGGGACGGGCGATGTGATACCCCTGGACCACGTCGCAGCGGAGCGCCGCCAGGAAGGCAAGTTGTTCGGCGGTCTCCACCCCTTCCGCCACGACATCCAGATTCAGCACGTGGGCCAGGGCGACGATCGCCTCGGCAATGGCGGCATTGTCCTGGTCCACGGTCACTTCTTTGACAAAGGTGCGGTCGATCTTGAGCCGGTCGATGGGAAAGTGCTTCAGGTAACTCAGGGATGAGTAGCCGGTACCAAAATCATCGATGGCGAGCGACACCCCCATCTGCTTCAGCTTCCGCAGAATCCCCTTGGCCGTCTCTGAGCGCTCCATGATGACGCTCTCGGTAAGTTCCAGCTCCAGATACCGGGGATCGAGCCCCACTGCCGCCAGCACGGCGGCCACCATGGCGCAGAACCCGTCGTGCCGGAACTGCCGCGCCGACACGTTCACGGACACGCACAATTCGGTGTAGCCCAGCTCGTGGAGGGCCCTGAGCTGTTCGCAGGCCGAGCGCAGGACCCACTCGCCGATCGGCACGATGAGCCCCGTCTCCTCGGCCAGGGGGATGAAACGGGCCGGCGACACCATGCCCAGTTCCGGCGAGTCCCACCGCAACAGTGCCTCCACCCCGACAATCCGGCCTGACCCGATACCGAGCAGCGGCTGGTAGTGCAGGAGAAACTCCCGGCGCTCCAGCGCGCGGCGCAGGCTGGTCTCCAGGGTCAGCCGCTCCATGGCCCGGTGGTTCAACTCGCTCGAGTAGAACTGGTAGCCGTCACCCCCGAACTCCTTGGCCTTGTGCATGGCCATGTCGGCATTTTTGAGCAGGATGTCCGCACTGGAACCGTCCGTCGGATAGATGGCGATGCCGATGCTGGCGGTGCAGAAGATATCATTACCCTGGATGACGATAGGCCGGTTCAGCTCTTCCACTATCTTGCGGACGACCGCCACCACGTCCTCTTCGTGCCCCACCCCCGGCAGAATCACCACGAACTCGTCGCTCCCCAGCCGCGCCACGGTGTCGCTCTCCCGGATACTCGAAGCGATCCGTCCGGCCACGGTGGAGAGCAGAACGTCGCCGCAGGCATGCCCCAGCGAGTCATTCACCCCTTTGAACCGGTCCACATCCAGGTGCAGGACGCCGAAACCTCCCCCCTCCCGCCGCGCCTGGGACAGCAGCTGGCTGACGCGGTCCCTGAGCAGGGTCCGGTTCGGCAGTCCCGTGAGCGCATCGAAATAGGCCAGTTGCTGGATAGCCTCCTCGGCCCGCTTGCGTTCGGTGATATCGAGGATCGTGCCGACGATGCCGCCGATGGAACCGTCGGTATTCCCGAAGACCGTCTTGCTGAAGATGATGTCACGGATGCTGCCGTCAGTGTGGATCATGGTGCTGTCGTAGCTTTCCACCCCGCCGTTAGCGAGCAGCTTGCGGTCCACGGCATCGCAGATGCGCGCCCGGCCCTCCGCGCCGATGTCGAAGACCGTCTTGCCGATAATCTCCTCGCGCGTGCGCCCGATGAACGATTCCAGGGCGGCATTGCAGCCGATATAACGCCGGTCGGCGTCCTTGTAGAAGATGGGATGGGGGATGGAGTCGATGAGGACCTGGAGGAAGTGGAGCTGCTCGCGCCGGGCCTGCTCGGCCTTGGTCCGCTCCAGCTCGGCCGAGGCGCGGGCCGCGAAGATCCGGAGCATCGTTTCCGCCAGCTCGCTGTCGCCCAGCGGCCGGCGGCTCAAGACGGCCAGCGGCCCCAGAACGTTGCCCGCCGCATCGGTCAGGGCGATCCCCGCGTACCCCTCGACCCCCATGGCCATGGCCAGATGGTCCAGGGGGAACAGCGTGCAGACCCCTTCAGGAGTGCAATAGTAGGCATCCAGAACCACCCGCTCGCAGGGAGTGCCCACCAGGTCGAATTCAAGGGGCTCCGCCTCCTGCCCGTCGGCACGGAAGGCAACGGTCTTCACCCGCATGGCCTCCCGGTCGGTATATTCGGCGATGAAGGCGTATTCCACATCCAGTGCCCTGGTGAGATGCTCCAGCAGGGAGTGGAAAAACTGGTCCCCCACGGCGACCGATACGCCGAGAACCATTTCGTGGAGGGTTTCCTTCAGATTGTGATTCTTGCGCAAGGGCATGACGGACTCGATGCTGCCAAGGGAATATGCTTTCTTATCGGCAGATCGGTCCGCGACTTGAGGTGGAAAACAAAGATCACCCGGCGTCGGTATTCATGGAACCGGTTCGGTATCCCTCCAGGTCAACGGCCACATGGGCAAAGCCGGCCTCCCTGAAGAACGCCGCAATGCGGAGACGCAGGGAGGGGTCGAACAGCCGCGGGATTTCCTCCGGCGCCGTCTCGATCCGGGCGGTGTCGCCATGAAACCTCACCCGGTAGACGCGGAAGCCGTTCTCCCTGAGGAACTCCTCGCAGGCACCCACCATCCGGAGCCGCTCGGGCGTGATCTCCGTTCCGTAAGGGAAACGGCTCGACAGGCAGGCAAAGGCCTGCTTGTCCCAGGTGGGAAGACCCAGTTCGCGTGACAGTTCCCGGATATCAGCCTTGGTGAGCCCCGCCTCCACCAGGGGACTGCGGACCCCCAGTTCGCCGGCCGCGGCCCGGCCGGGGCGATAATCGTCCAGGTCGTCGCAATTGCTGCCGTCGGCCACCCAGGCGAGCCCCAGTTCCGCCGCCGTGCGACCGCAGAGACCGAAGAGCTCCTTCTTGCAGTGATAGCAGCGATTGCGGGGGTTGAAGGCGAACCCGGGAATTTCAAGTTCATTGGACTCCACCACCACCTGCCTGGCCCCCATTGACCGGGCAAGCCCGACAGCCTCCCGGAACTCCGATTCCGGATAGGTGGGCGACGTGGCGGTGAACGCAACGGCCTTGTCGCCCAGCAGGTCGTGGG
>NZ_JCAMRN010000083.1:0-15408 GCF_059620965.1 Geobacter sp. PheSNFMC | reverse complement strand
CACGGAACTCTGCTTGGCCGCGCTCCGCCAATACCTTGGTTATGGCCGCAGTCAGCGTGGTCTTGCCATGGTCTACGTGGCCGATCGTTCCTATGTTGACGTGCGGTTTCGTCCTCTCGAATTTTGCCTTTGCCATGCAGGATTCCTCCCTCGCTGAATTTGACTAGCCTTTAACCTTTGCGATGATTTCTTCGGATACCGACTTGGGCACCTGCTCGTAATGATCGAATGTCATTGTGTAGGTAGCCCGTCCCTGGGTAGCGGAACGAAGGTCCGTGGCATAACCGAACATCTGAGCCAGCGGAACCATCGCGCCAACGACCTGGGCGCCGGCCCGTCCCTCCATTCCCATGATTCGACCACGACGGGCGTTCAGGTCACCGATAACATCGCCCATATATTCTTCCGGAACAACGACCTCCACGGACATGATCGGCTCAAGCAGGACAGGGCCGGCTTTTGCCGCAGCTTCCTTGAAGGCCATGGAGCCGGCGATCTTGAATGCCATCTCGGAGGAGTCCACTTCATGGTACGAACCGTCAATAAGGGCAACCTTGAAGTCAACGGTCGGGTAACCGGCGAGAACCCCAGTTTCCATCGCCTCCTGAATCCCCTTATCAACGGCGGGAATGTACTCTCTGGGGACGACGCCACCCTTGATGGCATCAACGAATTCGTACCCCTTGCCGGCCTCCTGGGGCTCCAGCTCGATCCATACGTGACCGTACTGACCGCGACCGCCGGACTGCCGGACGAACTTGCCCTCGACCTTGACCTTCTTGGTAACGGTCTCACGGTAGGCAACCTGCGGCTTGCCGACATTGGCCTCCACCTTGAACTCGCGCATGAGACGGTCAACAATAATTTCAAGGTGCAACTCACCCATCCCCGAAATGATGGTCTGACCCGTCTCCTCATCGGTCCTGACACGGAACGAAGGATCTTCGCTTGCGAGTTTCTGGAGACTGATGCCGAGCCGCTCCTGATCTGCCTTCGTCTTGGGCTCGATGGCAATGGCGATAACAGGCTCGGGGAACTCGATGGACTCGAGCACTACCGGGGAGTCTTCCGGGCAGAGCGTATCACCGGTTGTCGTGTACTTGAGGCCGACTGCCGCCGCGATGTCGCCGGCATAGACCTCTTTGATCTCTTCACGCTTATTGGCGTGCATTTTCAGCAGACGACCAATACGCTCTTTCTTTTCTTTCGTGGAGTTATATACGTAGGATCCGGAGTTGAGCACGCCGGAATAAACACGGAAGAAGCAGAGCTGACCCACAAAGGGGTCGGTCATGATTTTAAAGGCAAGAGCCGAGAACGGCTCGTCATCGGACGCTTTGCGGGCTATTTCCTCACCGGTCTTGGCATCGATACCGGTAATGGCGGGAATATCCAGCGGCGAAGGGAGATACGCGACAACCGAATTGAGAAGGTTCTGAACGCCTTTATTTTTGAACGACGAGCCACAGATGACCGGACAGATCTGGATATCGATCGTTGCCTTGCGGATGGCGCCTCTGATTTCGTCAGTGGTGAGTTCTTCGCCACCGAGATACTTCTCCATCAGCACATCGTCAAATGTAGCAATTTCCTCGATGAGCTTCTCGCGATACTCTTGCGCCATCTCCACCAGGTCGGCAGGGACTTCAGCCTCGCGATACTTGGCACCGAGAGAATCCTCATCCCAAATGATCGCCTTCATTTCTACCAGATCAACAACCCCGCAAAAGGCATCTTCGGCACCGATCGGCAACTGGATCGGCACGGGGTTGGCCTTGAGACGGTCACGAATCATGCCGACACCGCGGAAAAAGTCCGCGCCGATCCGGTCCATTTTATTGATAAAGGCAATCCGGGGAACACGATACTTGTCGGCCTGACGCCACACGGTTTCCGACTGCGGCTCAACGCCACCAACGGAACAGAACACGGCAACAGCCCCATCAAGCACGCGCAGGGAACGCTCAACCTCGATAGTAAAGTCCACGTGACCGGGAGTATCAATGATATTGATCCGGTTGTCGCCCCAGAAACAGGTCGTAGCCGCCGAGGTTATCGTAATACCCCGCTCCTGCTCCTGCTCCATCCAGTCCATGGTGGCGGCCCCCTCGTGAACCTCACCAATTCTATGCGTCACACCGGTATAGTAGAGTATGCGCTCAGTTGTCGTCGTCTTGCCGGCGTCGATATGAGCCATAATCCCGATGTTACGGGTTTTTTCAAGCGAAACCTGACGTGCCACGAATCCCTCCAGTTAGCGTTTCAAAGACCAGCTACTTACCAACTACCAGCGATAGTGCGCAAAGGCCCTGTTAGCCTCGGCCATACGATGGGTATCCTCGCGCTTCTTCACCGCAGCACCACGGTTGTTATAGGCATCGAGAATCTCGCCGGCAAGCTTGTCGGTAATAGTCTTCTCGGAGCGCTCATTGGCATAACGAACAAGCCAGCGCATGGCAAGCGAGACCCGGCGGTCGACGCGAACCTCGACCGGCACCTGGTAGGTGGAACCACCAACGCGCCGCGACTTCACCTCAAGCATGGGCTTGATATTGTCAAGACACTTCTTGAGCACCTTGACAGGCTCTTCGCCAGCCTTTTGCGACACAATATCAAGCGCTCCATAAAGCGCACGCTCAGCCGTACTCTTCTTGCCATCAAGCATTATGACACTCACAAGCTTGGCAACAACCCGATCATTGAACTTGGGGTCGGGAAGAATAACCCTTTTCGCCACTTCTCTTCTTCTCGGCATATTACCCTCTCACCAAAGTCGTTTACTTGGGCCGCTTGGCGCCATACTTGGAGCGACCCTGCTTCCGGTCCTTGACACCCACAGAGTCGAGAGTTCCGCGAACAATATGATAACGGACACCAGGAAGGTCCTTAACCCTTCCACCCCGAATAAGAACGACGGAGTGCTCCTGCAGGTTATGCCCGACACCCGGAATATACGAGCTCACTTCGATCCCGTTCGTCAAACGTACCCGGGCAACCTTACGGAGCGCGGAGTTCGGCTTCTTCGGGGTCGTAGTATACACCCTGGTGCACACCCCCCGCTTTTGCGGACAACACTTGAGAGCAGGCGAATCCGACTTCACTTTCTTGCTCTGCCTGCCACTGCGAATCAACTGGTTAATCGTAGGCATAGATCCCTTCTCCCAATACCCGCCCAAAGGGGCATTCTCCCTGCGGAAGCGACAAAAATATCAGTCTGACAGGACACTGTCAAGTCTTTTTTCATTGTTTCGAGGAGGGGTTGCCCCCTCCTCGTGTTTTTTACTCGTCAAAGGAGTCGACATCATCCTCCACGTCGACATCGTATTCATCCTGAGGCCGCATCGACTCGACCGCCTCAAACTCTTCAATGGCGGCCTGCTCGGCGACAAGCTTGAGGTTGCGGTACCGGGAAAGACCCGTCCCCGCAGGGATGAGCCGCCCCATGATAACATTCTCCTTAAGACCACGAAGGCTGTCGACTTTACCTTCAATGGCAGCCTGTGTCAACACTTTTGTCGTCTCTTGGAAGGAAGCCGCCGAGATAAACGATTCCGTCGAGAGCGACGCCTTGGTGATGCCGAGCAACAGCGGCTCGGCAATGGCCGGGCGCCCTCCCTTGGTAAGGACACGATCGTTTTCTTCCTCGAACACGGACCGCTCAAGCTGATCATCAATGAGGAAGCCGGTGTCACCCACGTCTTTGATGCGAACCCGGCGCAGCATCTGACGGACAATGACCTCGATGTGCTTGTCGTTGATCTTGACCCCCTGAAGCCGGTAGACTTCCTGGACTTCGTCGACGAGGTACCGCGCGAGCTCCTTGAGGCCGAGCACCCGCAGAATGTCATGGGGGTTCGATGACCCGTCCATGAGGGCTTCGCCGGCCCGCACATAGTCATTCTCATGAACACTGATGTGCTTGCCTTTGGGGATGAGGTATTCCTTGGGCTCACCCATCTCGGGCGTCACGATGACCTTCCGCTTGCCCTTGGCATCCTTGCCGAAAGTGACAAGACCGTCGATTTCCGAGATGACGGCGAAGTCCTTCGGCTTGCGGGCTTCGAAGAGCTCGGCAACGCGCGGCAGACCGCCCGTAATATCCTTGGTCTTGGTGGTTTCCCGCGGAATCTTGGCAATAACGTCACCAGCGTTGACGAAAGAGTCTTCCTGTACCGAAATGTTGGCTCCCACCGGGAGGAAGTAGCGCCCCATGGCGATTTCGCTGAGCTTGACGGTCTTGCCGGCCTCGTCCTTGAGAGTAATCCGCGGCCGCTTGTCAGGATCGCGGGACTCGATGATCACCTTGCGGGAAAGCCCTGTGACTTCGTCGAGCTGCTCTTCCATGGTGACCCCTTCGACGATGTCGCCGAATTTGATCCGGCCCGCAACCTCAGTGAGGATGGGGATGGTGTAGGGGTCCCACTCGGCAAGGGTCTCGCCCGGCTTGACCACTTGGTCGGGACCAGCCTTGATCTTGGCGCCATAGACAATGGCATACTTCTCGCGTTCGCGACCGGTTTCGTCTACGACAGCCAGTTCGCCGTTACGGTTCATGACGATGTGGTGCCCTTCAGAGTTGACGACGCTGTTAATGTTGATGAATCGCACGCGTCCCTCGGTCCGGGCCTCCAGCGAGGTCTGCTCGGCGTGCCGTGATGCGGTACCGCCGATGTGGAAGGTACGCATGGTGAGCTGCGTACCCGGCTCGCCGATCGACTGGGCGGCAATGACACCGACCGCCTCGCCGAGATTGACCAGGTGGCCGCGTGCCAGATCGCGGCCATAGCACTTGGCGCAGATGCCGCGCCGGCTCTGGCAGGTGAGCACCGACCGGATCTTGACCCGCTCGAGGCCTGAGTCCTCGACCTTTTTCACCAGACTCTCATCGATCTCCTGGCTTGCTGGCACGAGGACCTCGCCGGTGACCGGATCAAGGATATCGTCGAGAGCAACCCGGCCGAGGATACGATCGCCGATGTGCTCGATGATCTCGCCTCCCTCGGTGAGGGCGGAGACACTAAGTCCGTCAAGGGTTCCACAATCATTCTCGGTGATAATGGCATCCTGGGCCACGTCCACGAGCCGCCGGGTGAGGTATCCGGAGTTTGCGGTCTTGAGGGCCGTGTCCGCGAGACCCTTCCGGGCGCCGTGGGTGGAAATGAAGTACTGAAGGACGTTCAGGCCTTCGCGGAAGTTGGCGGTAATAGGTGTCTCGATGATCTCGCCCGACGGCTTGGCCATGAGGCCCCGCATCCCGGCAAGCTGGCGTATCTGCTGGGCAGAACCCCGGGCACCCGAATCGGCCATCATGTGGATGGAGTTGAAGGACGGAACCTTGACCTCCTGTCCATCAGGAGAAACAACCGTGTCCTTGGAGAGGTTGTCGAGCATCTCCTTGGCGATCTCCTCCGTGGCCTTGGCCCAGATGTCGATAACCTTGTTGTACCGCTCGCCATCGGTGATGAGACCCTCGGTGTACTGGTTCTGTATCTCCTGGACCTCTTCGGTTGCCTTTTCGATGATCACCTGCTTCCCTTCGGGAATCTCCATATCGTTCATACAGATGGAGATGCCTGCCAGGGTCGAATAGCGGAAACCGGTTTCCTTGAGCCGGTCGGCCAGGATAACGGTTTCCTTGTTGCCTGCCAACCGGTAGCAGACGTCGATCAGGTTGGTAAGTTCCTTCTTGCTCATCACCTTGTTGATGGCGGAGTAAGGAATCACCTCGGGCAAAATCTCCCGCAGGATGATCCGGCCGACGGTGGTGTCGATGATTTCAGGCTGTTCCTGCTCTTCGGCCTGGATATTCTTCATCCGGACCTTGATGCGGGCCTGGATGTCGACCTCGCCCGCATCGAAGGCGATGCGAACCTCTTCGGGCGACGAGAATATCTTGCCCTCTCCCTTGGCGAAATGCCGCTCGCGCGTCATGTAGTAGATCCCGAGAACCATGTCCTGGGACGGCACGATGATCGGCTTGCCGTGGGCAGGCGAGAGGATGTTGTTGGTACTCATCATGAGCACGCGGGCTTCCACCTGGCTCTCGATGGAAAGCGGCAGGTGAACGGCCATCTGGTCACCGTCGAAGTCGGCGTTGAAGGCGGTGCAAACGAGCGGATGGAGCTGGATCGCCTTGCCTTCGATGAGCACCGGCTCAAAGGCCTGGATGCCGAGGCGGTGCAGGGTCGGTGCCCGGTTGAGCATGACCGGGTGCTCCTTGATGACCTCTTCGAGCACGTCCCACACCTCGGGGCGCTCCTTCTCCACCATCTTTTTGGCGCTCTTGATGGTGGTGACGAAGCCCCTCTCCTCCAGCTTGTTATAGATGAACGGCTTGAAGAGCTCCAGGGCCATCTTCTTGGGAAGGCCGCACTGGTGCAAGCGCAGTTCCGGACCGACGACGATGACGGAACGGCCCGAGTAGTCGACCCGCTTACCGAGCAGGTTCTGCCGGAAGCGGCCCGATTTCCCTTTCAGCATGTCCGAAAGGGACTTGAGGGGTCGCTTGTTGGGGCCGGCAATGGCACGGCCGCGACGGCCGTTGTCGAACAGGGCATCGACCGCTTCCTGAAGCATCCGCTTCTCGTTGCGGATGATGACCTCCGGCGCCTGCAGCTCCATGAGACGCTTGAGACGGTTGTTGCGGTTGATGACGCGCCGGTAGAGGTCGTTCAGGTCCGAGGTGGCGAAGCGGCCGCCGTCAAGGGGCACCAGGGGGCGGAGTTCCGGCGGCAGGACCGGAATGCACTCGAGGATCATCCACTCGGGGCGATTGCCCGACTCCTTGAACGCCTCGACAACCTTGAGGCGCTTGGCGGTCTTCTTCCGTTTGGCCTCACTGGTTGCCTCCATCATCTCCACCCGGAGCTGCTCGGCAAGCTGGTCCAGGTCGAGGGCCTTCAGGCAGTCGCGGATCGCCGCGGCTCCCATGCCGGCCTCGAAGCGGTCGCCATGCTCCTCGCGGGCCTTGAGATACCGGTCTTCCGTCAGGACCTCAGCCATGGTAAGGCCCGTTTCGCCGGGACTGGTCACGGCATAGGCCTCGAAATAGAGCACCTTCTCAAGATCTTTGAGAGAGATGTCGAGCAGGTTGCCGATCCGCGAGGGGAGCGACTTGAGGAACCAGATATGGGCAACGGGCGTGGCAAGGTCGATGTGACCGAGACGCTCGCGGCGCACTTTCGAGGGGATGACCTCGACGCCGCACTTCTCGCAGACGATGCCGCGGTGCTTCATCCGCTTGTACTTGCCGCAGTTGCACTCATAGTCCTTGGTGGGACCGAATATCTTGGCGCAGAAGAGACCGTCGCGCTCAGGCTTGAACGTCCGGTAGTTTATGGTCTCCGGCTTCTTGACTTCCCCGAACGAGCGCTCGCGGATCTTGTCCGGAGACGAAATGGAGATGCGAATGGCCGAGAAGTGAAGCGGGTCCTTCGGTTTATCGAAAAAGCTGAAAAAATCTTCCAATGTCTGATCCTCCTCAGCGTAGGAGTGAGTGCCTTCCGTGTACGTTTCAACGGGCCGGCCGGGCAATGCCCGCCGGCCCGGACAAGGTGCTAATCTTCATCCCCTTCGAGCAGTTCCACATCGAGGCAGAGGGACTGGAGCTCCTTGATGAGAACGTTGAAGGATTCGGGAAGCCCCGGCTCAAGGGTGTGCTTACCCTTGACGATGGCCTCGTACATCCGCGTCCGGCCCGCCACGTCATCGGACTTGACGGTCAGGAACTCCTGGAGCGCATAGGCGGCGCCATAGGCTTCCATGGCCCAGACCTCCATCTCCCCGAGGCGTTGGCCGCCGAACTGGGCCTTGCCGCCGAGCGGCTGCTGGGTCACAAGGCTGTAGGGCCCGATGGAGCGGGCATGGATCTTGTCGTCGACCAAGTGATGGAGCTTGAGGACATACATGACCCCGACGGTGACCTTGTGCTTGAAGGGCTCGCCGCTCTTGCCGTCATAAAGGCTGACCTGGGCGGTCTCCTCAAAGCCAGCCTTGTTGAGCATGCTGCGAATCTGGTCCTCGGACGCCCCCTCGAAAACGGGGGATGCCATAGCGACGCCCCGCTGGAGCCGCTTTGCAACGTTCATGAGCTCGTCCTTGTCGAGCGAGTCCAGGAACCCGTCCATGTCCGTGGTGCCGTACACATCCTTGAGATATCCCTTGATGTGGTCGGCCGGCGAGTAGTTTTCGAGCATTTCCTCGATTTTCCAGCCGATGCCCTTGGCAGCCCAGCCCAGGTGGGTTTCGAGAATCTGGCCCACGTTCATACGGGACGGAACGCCGAGGGGGTTCAGAACGATCTCGACCGGACGGCCGTCCTCCATGTACGGCATATCCTCCTCGGGGAGGATGCGGGAGACGACACCCTTGTTGCCGTGACGTCCGGCCATCTTGTCGCCCACTTGGAGCTTTCTCTTGATGGCGATGTAGACCTTCACCATCTTGATGACGCCCGGCGGCAGGTCATCGCCGCGCTTCAGCTTCTGGACCTTGTCGTCGAACACGTAACGGATGATGTCGATCTGCTGCTGAAGCGTCTGGAGAATTGCCGACACCTTCTCGTCGACTCCCTCTTCGCCGGAAACGGAAATCTCGTCCCAGCGATCGAGCGGGATCGCGTCAAGAGCCTCTTCGGCAATAGCGGCACCCTTGGCGATGACGACCCGGCCGCTCTTGTCCTCCACCTTGACGGCGGCGGACTTGCCGACGAGGAGCTTCTTGAGCTTGCCCACGGCGGAATTGCGGATGATGCGGATCTCGTCCTGCTCGTCCTTACGCAGCTTGTCTTCTTCCATCCGCTCGATCATCTCGGTGCGGGAGTCCTTGTCGGACCCCTTGCGCGAGAAGATCTTGGCGCCGATAACGGTTCCCTCGACCCCCGGCGGGACGCGCAGGGAGGTGTCGCGAACATCCCCCGCCTTCTCGCCGAAAATGGCCCGGAGGAGCTTTTCCTCCGGCGAAAGCTGGGTTTCGCCCTTGGGAGTGATCTTGCCCACCAGGATGTCTCCCGGCTTCACCTCGGCACCGATCCTGATGATCCCCGACTCGTCCAGGTCCTTCAGAGCCTCTTCGCCGAGGTTCGGAATATCGGAGGTGATTTCCTCCTTGCCGAGCTTGGTATCGCGGGCGACGCACTCGAACTCCTCGATGTGGATCGAGGTGTAGCGGTCGTCTTTCACGAGCTTTTCTGACACGAGGATGGAGTCCTCGAAGTTGTAGCCGCCCCACGGCATGAAGGCAACCACCACGTTCTGGCCAAGGGCGAGTTCGCCCATGTCGGTGGAGGGTCCGTCGGCAATGACGTCGCCCCGCTTGACATGGTCGCCCACCTTGACCACCGGCCGCTGATTGATGCAGGTGTTCTGGTTGGAGCGGGCGAACTTGATCAGGTTGTAGATGTCGACGCCGGTGCCGGTTTCATCGAACTCGTCCTCATCGATCTTGACAACGATGCGGGAGGCGTCGACCGACTCGACGACACCGGTGTGGCGTGCCACCACCGACACCCCCGAATCCTTGGCAACGACGCGCTCCATGCCAGTGCCCACGAGGGGCGAATCGGCCTTGAGGAGCGGCACGGCCTGACGCTGCATGTTCGAACCCATGAGCGCGCGGTTGGCGTCGTCGTTCTCCAGGAACGGAATGAGCGAGGCGGCCACGGAGACGAGCTGCATGGGAGCAACGTCCATGAGTTCGAGCTCGTCCCGGTGGACCAGCAGGAATTCGCCCGACTTGCGGGCCGACACGTATTCGTTCACGAAGCGGCCGTCCTCGTCCATCTCGGCGTTGGCCTGGGCGATGGCGTGTCCCTCTTCCTCCAGGGCCGAGAAGAACTTGACCTCGCTCGTCACCTTGCCATCCTGGACGATGCGGTAGGGGGTTTCCACAAAGCCGTGCTCGTTGATGCGGGCATAGGTTGAGAGAGACGCGATGAGGCCGATGTTCGGACCTTCCGGGGTCTCGATGGGGCAGACCCGGCCGTAGTGGGTCGGGTGTACGTCGCGGACCTCGAAACCGGCACGCTCGCGGGTCAGACCGCCCGGGCCGAGGGCCGAGAGCCGGCGCTTGTGGGTAACCTCGGAGAGCGGGTTCGTCTGGTCCATGAACTGCGAGAGCTGGGACGAGCCGAAGAACTCCTTGACGACCGCCGAGACGGGCTTGGAGTTGATCAGGTCGTGCGGCATGAGGTTCTCGACTTCCTGGAGGCTCATCCGCTCCTTGATGGCCCGCTCCATGCGGACGAGGCCGATCCGGTACTGGTTCTCCAGCAGCTCGCCCACGGCGCGCACCCGGCGGTTGCCCAGGTGGTCGATGTCGTCGATGGTGCCCTTGCCGTTCTTGAGGTCGATCAGGTAGCGCACCACCTCAAGCACGTCGTCCTTGGTCAGTGTCTGGCAGTCAAGGGGAATGTTGAGCCCCAGCTTGAAGTTGAGCTTGAGACGCCCGACAGCCGACAGATCATACCGCTCGGCATTGAAGAACAGGTTCTCGAAGAGAGCCTGGGCGCTCTTGAGGGTCGGCGGGTCGCCGGGCCGCAGGCGGCGGTAGATCTCGATGAGGGCCTCTTCGGTAGCCGCAATCTTGTCAGCAATGAGCGTGTCGCGCAGCGATGAGGTCACATGGAGGTTGTCGATGAAGAGCACCTTGAACTCGGCGATCCCCTTTTCCTTGATGTCGTCGAGGCGCGCCTGGGTGATCTCGTCGTTGCACTCCACGATGACTTCACCGGTGGTCGGATCCACGATGTCGTTGGAGGCGTACTTGCCGAGCACTTCCTCCATGGTGATCGGAATCTGCGTGATGCCGTGCTCGGTCATCTTGCGGATGGCCGCCTTGGTGAACTTGCGGTTGGCCTTGAGCAGCACTTCACCCGTCTTCGGCGCAACGATGTCCACGGAAGCCTTCTGGCTCGAGAGCAACTCCGGGTCGGCTTTTTTCCACATGCCCTCGGCGCTGACGAGGATCTCCTCGCTCCTGTAGAAGTAGTTCAGCAGGGCCTCGGCGGAATAGCCAAGCGCCTTGAGCAGCACGGTGGCCGGCATCTTGCGGCGGCGGTCGATCCGCACGAAGAGGATATCCTTGTGATCGAACTCGAAATCCAGCCAGGAGCCCCGGTACGGAATGACCCGCGCCGAGTAAAGGACCTTGCCGCTGGAGTGGGTCTTGCCTTTGTCGTGGTCGTAGAAAACGCCCGGAGAGCGGTGGAGCTGGCTGACGATGACCCTCTCCGTACCGTTTATGATGAACGTACCGTTCTCGGTCATGAGCGGGATCTCGCCGAAGTAGACCTCCTGCTCCTTGATGTCGCGGATGGAACGGACGCCGGTGTCCTTGTTCACGTCCCAGACCACGAGCCGAACCTTCACCTTCATGGGAGCGGCGAAGGTCATCCCGCGCTGGTGGCACTCTTCCACATCGTACTTGGGAGCGCCGAGAGTATAGGTAACGTACTCAAGCGAGGCCGTATCGCTGAAGTCCTTTATGGGAAAGACGCTTTTGAATACCGCCTCAAGGCCACTGTTCCTGCGGGCCTCGGGGGGAGTGTCGATCTGGAGGAATCGTTTGTAGGAATTTTTCTGGATGTCAATCAGATTGGGGATGTCGATGATCTTCTTGATCTTGGCGAAATTCTTGCGCAGAAGCTGGTTATTCGCAATTGAATAAGCCATATATTCTCCTTTGGCGAAGCCATCTAAGGCATTCAACCCACTGGAATTATTAGTACCCAGGCACCCACTTCCGTCACTGCGGACTCTGCTCCAGAACTAAAATAGAAGAGCCAAGGCCGCGCGTGGCGACCTTGGCTGCATGCTGGAGCAGTGAACTGATGCCTTACTTGATCTCGACTTCAGCGCCGGACTCGACAAGCTGCTTCTTGGCCTCTTCGGCCTCTTCCTTGGACACGCCGTTCTTGACCGGCTTCGGAGCGCCGTCAACGAGGTCCTTGGCTTCCTTGAGGCCAAGGCCGGTAAGGGCGCGAACGACCTTGATGACGCCGATTTTGTTGGCGCCGGCGCTCTTGAGAATTACGTCGAACTCGGTCTTCTCTTCGGCGGCCTCGGCAGCGGCAGCCGGAGCAGCAGCAGCGGCAACGGCCACCGGAGCGGCGGCGGAGACGCCGAACTTGTCCTCGAGCTCCTTCACGAGCTCGGAAAGTTCGAGAACAGTCATATTTTCAATGAAGCTGATGACATCGGCCTTGGTGATTTCTGCCATTTTCCTATTCCTCCGTTATGTGTTCTTACCGTTTGATGGTTGAAAAATCAGTTGCCTTCCTTCTGGACCTTGATCGCGTTGAGCGCGCGGACGAAACTGCCCGGCACGGCAGCCAGAACGCCCACGAAGTTCGCCACCGGAGCGTTGATCGTCCCGAGCAGTTTGGCAATGAGCACTTCGCGGCTCGGAAGATCTGCCAGTGCCTGGATATCGGCAACAGAGATGGCCTTGCCGGTCAGTACGCCGGCCTTGAGCTTGAAGGTATTCGACTGGGTCTTGGCAAACTTCGACAGCACCTTGGCGGCAGAGACCGGATCGTCATAGCTCAGGGCGATGGCGGTCGGACCGGTGAAGTGCTGGGAGAGCGACTCTTTGTCCGTCTCGCGGGAAGCAAGCTCCAGCAGCGTGTTCTTGACAACCTTGTACTCAACCGCAGCCGAGCGGAGCTCATTTCTCAGGGTCGTGGCCTGCTCAACGTTCATGCCGCGGAAATCGGCGAGAAACACCGCCTTGGCACGCTGGAGCTTGTCGTGCAGTTCTGCCACTTGTTGTTGCTTGGTTTCCTTGTTCAAGCGCCTTCCTCCTTTCTGTCTGGTATGAGGGCCTGGGCCCCAGCCAAAGTCAGAAAGTGCGGGAATGATGATTCCTACGACTAACCACAAGTCTCGGCAGGCCCCGTTCGTGCTTAGGCCCGGACACGAGCGTCCGGACACCTGCTGTCTTTGACTTTGGCTTTATATGGATTGACGTCTAGACAAGCTTTGCCTGGACATCAGAAATGTCGAGGTTGAGGCCCGGGCCCATGGTCGAAGAGATACTGATCTTCTTGACATAGGTTCCCTTTGCCGCAGAGGGCTTCGCCTTTACGAGAGCCTCCACAAGAGCAAGCAGGTTTTCCCTGAGCTTATCGGCGTCAAAGGAGACTTTACCGACAGGTGCGTGAACGATACCGGCCTTTTCGACCCGGAACTCGACCTTACCGGCCTTCGACTCCTTCACGGCGCGTCCCACATCGAAGGTGACCGTGCCGACCTTGGGGTTGGGCATGAGACCGCGGGGACCGAGCAGCTTACCGATCTTGCCGACAACGCCCATCATATCGGGAGTGGCGATGGCGGTATCAAACTCGAACCAGCCCTCCTGGATCTTGGTGACAAGATCCTCGGCGCCCACGTAATCGGCACCGGCCTCGCGGGCTTCCTTCTCCTTCTCGCCCTTGGCGAAAACGAGGACGCGAACATCCTTGCCGAGACCGTTGGGCAGGACAACGGCGCCACGGACCATCTGGTCGGCGTGACGGGGATCGACACCCAGCCGCACGGCAACCTCGACGGTCTCGTCGAACTTGGCATAGGCTGCGGACTTAACGCTCTCTATACCTTCCACGAGGGGATACGTCCGGCTCCGGTCAATCTTGGCCAGGGCCTCCCTGTGCTTTTTCGCAGTATTCGGCATCGCTTTCCACCCTTTCTCTAGTTGACTATTTCAACGCCCATGCTGCGGGCGGTACCTTCGACCGTCCTCATGGCCGCCTCAAGAGAGGCCGCATTCATGTCGGGCAGCTTTTTAGTGGCGATTTCCCTGACCTGCTCGCGGGTAAGCTTGCCCACCTTGTTCTTGTTGGGAACACTGGACCCGCTCTCTACGCCGACAGCCTTCCTGATGAGCACCGACATGGGCGGAACCTTCGTGATGAAGGTAAACGAGCGGTCGGCGTATACCGTTATGACGACAGGAATGACGGTTCCTTCGTCAGCCTGGGTCTTGGCATTGAATGCCTTGCAGAACTCCATGATATTGACGCCGTGCTGACCCAGCGCAGGACCGATCGGGGGGGACGGGTTCGCCTTGGCTGCCGGGATCTGCAGCTTGATGTAACCGGTAATCTTCTTGGCCATTGCTTACTCCTTGTTTCTCGTACGAGACGTTTTCCGTATCTGGTCAGCAGGAGTCGGCGTCCTACTGCTTTTCTACCTGCATGAATTCGAGCTCCACGGGGGTTGCGCGCCCAAAGATGCTCACCATGACCCGCAGCTTCCCCTTGTCGGGCTTGACATCCTCCACAACGCCGGCAAAGTTGAGGAACGGACCGTCCACGACCCTGACGGTTTCGCCCACCTCGAACTCCACCTTCGGCCGGGGTTTTTCAGCCCCTTCCTCCATGCGCCGCGTAATCTTCGCAACCTCTTCGTCGGGAATCGCGAAGGGATTGTTCCCCCCCACGAAGCCGGTAACCTTGGAGGTCTCCTTGACCACGTGCCAGGTTTCGTCGTTCAACTCCATATTCACGAGGATGTAGCCCGGGAAAAACTTGCGCGACGACGTCTTTTTCTCGCCCTTCTTCAGCTCGACCACGGTTTCGGAAGGAATGAGTATTTCACCGAAATGCTCTTCGAGCCCCAGGTTCTTGACCCGCTCCTGAAGAGACAGGCGCACTTTATTTTCGAATCCGGAGTAGGTGTGTACCCCGTACCACTTCTTCGACATAGTTGATTGAGTCCTTTACCCCAGGATGATGCGCATCAGCTTGGCGAGCACAACATCGCAGACGCCGAGATAGATGGATATGAGCACAACAATCGCGACAACGACCCAGGTGGTTGAGACGGTTTCTTTGCGGGTAGGCCAAGTTACCTTGCCAAGCTCGGCTCTGACTTCCGTGAGAAATTCTTTTGTTTTGGCGATCACGCGTGGACCCCACAATGCTTGTAAAATGGCAGGCCAGGAGGGATTCGAACCCCCAACATCCGGTTTTGGAGACCGGCGCTCTAGCCGTTAGAGCTACTGGCCTGCGTTCAGGGGGGGCAGCAACCCTCACTGCCCCGAACCGACAGGCTGTTACTTGGTTTCCTTGTGCACGGTATGGGTACGGCAGAAGCGGCAGTACTTCTTGAACTCAAGTTTCTGGGGCGTGTTCTTCTTGTTCTTGGTGGTTGTGTAGTTCCTCTGCTTGCACTCGGTGCAGCCGAGGGTGATGATATCTCTCATTGCTTATCCCTTCACGCATAAACCGGGGCGGACAGTATCCGCCCCGGCCCGAAGCTATTCGATAATGGAGCTGACGACGCCGGCGCCCACGGTACGGCCGCCTTCGCGTATCGCGAACCGAAGGCCTTCGTCCATCGCGATCGGCGTGATCAGGTTGATCGTCACCGCCACGTTGTCTCCAGGCATTACCATCTCGGTACCGGC
>NZ_JCAMRN010000082.1:0-15707 GCF_059620965.1 Geobacter sp. PheSNFMC | reverse complement strand
CTGTTCATGAGCCTTCAGCCATGTCAAAAGCTCTGATGGTATTCGCCAAAAGGCCCATGGCCGGCCGGGTGAAGACACGGCTGACGCCGCCCCTCTCTCCCGGGGACGCCGCTGAGCTCTACCGGCGGATGCTTCTGGATATCCTTGCCACGTGTGCCCGAATGGCCGGCGTGGCTCTCCTGCTCTTCTACGAGCCGGGAGAGGGGAATGGACATTTCTTTGCAGAGACAGCTCCGGGGTGGGCATGTCGTGCCCAGGAGGGGGATGATCTGGGGGCGCGGCTCGATTCGGCCTTCCGGGTCGCTTTCGATGAGGGGTATGGTGAAGTTGCCGTGATCGGCACCGACTCCCCCGATCTGCCCGAGGAGTACGTGCGGCTGGCGTTCGAGCTGCTGGGTCGCCCCACGGTGGATGCGGTCTATGGTCCCTCGGAGGACGGCGGCTACTACCTGCTGGCCTTGAAGCGGTACCTGCCGGAGCTTTTCCGCCACATCCCCTGGTCCACGGGGGAGGTGCTGGAGCAGTCGCTGGCGCGGGCCGAGGCGGCAGGCGTGCGGGTCGAGCTTCTTCCTGTCTGGTATGATGTGGATACCGCCGCCGACCTGCGGCGTCCCGGGCTGGCCGGGGCCGGCGCAACGGCACCGCTTACGGCGGAATTCGTTTCCGGCCTTATTTCAGCACATCCACCAGATACCCAACCCCCTGCAGGTGAGAGATAACCTCCTGAATGTGCTCGAACCCCCGGGTCTCCAGCTCGATGAGGACCTCGGTCTTGCCGATGGGGAGCGATTTCGAGCGCCGGTCATGGGTGATGATGGAGATGTTGGCTTTCGCCTCGGCGATTTCCGTGGCAAGGCGCGCCAGGGCGCCGGGGAGATCGTCCAGTTCCACCTTCAGTTTCAGGTAGCGCCCGGCAGCCACCAGACCCCGTTCCACCACCACCGAGATGGTCTTCACGTCGATATTTCCGCCCGACAGGACGCAGACCGTTTTCCCCGAGAGCTCCGCCACGCGCCGGTTGAGAAGCGCGGCCAGCGGGACGGCCCCGGCCCCCTCGACCAGGAGTTTCGTTCGCTCCAGCAGCGCCACGATGGCGAGGGCGATCTCCTCCTCTTCCACCAGGACCACCTCGTCCACCAAGTCCCTGATGATGGGAAAGGTGTTCACCCCGGGCTTCTTGACCGCAATGCCGTCGGCCAGGGTGACCGTCACGGGCACTTGGGCGATCTTCCCCTTTTGCAGCGAATAGTGGGCCGATGGGGCCGCTGCCGTTTCCACGCCGATGATCCGCACCTGGGGATGGGTCTCCCTGATGGCCGTGGCGATGCCCGCGATGAGGCCACCGCCGCCGATGGGGACGAGGATGTTGGCCACATCGGGAAGCTCCTGGAGAATCTCCAGGCCGATGGTGCCTTGACCGGCCATCACGAGCGGATCGTCGAAGGGGTGGACGAAAAGGGCGCCCCGTTCCTCCTGGGCCTGGACCGCCGCAGCGTACGCCTCGTCGAAGTTGCGGCCGGTGAGCACCACTTCGGCGCCGTAGTCCCGGGTGGCAAAGACCTTCTGCGGCGGCGTGCTTTCCGGCATGAACACCGTGGACGGCACTCCCAGCAGGTCGGCCGAGAACGCGACTCCCTGGGCATGGTTGCCGGCAGAAGCGGTAATGACGCCTTTTGCCAGGGCATCCCGCGGCTGCGCCGTCATGAAGTTCAGGGCGCCTCGGATCTTGAAGGCACCGGTGCGCTGGAGGTTCTCGCACTTGAAGTAGATCGGGACTCCCAGTTTCTCGCTGAAGTGATGGGAGTGGATGAGCTCGGTGCGGCGGACCCGCTTCCTGAGCCGGTCGTCGGCTTCCTGGATCAGTGTGTAGGGGAGCATTGGGATTGCGCCTCCGGCCTGCTAGTGTGAATGCCCGTGATGATGTTCGTGGGGGCCGTGGGTGCAGTGCACATGGGAGTGGCTATGGTCGTCATGGCTCTGGCCGTGGCGCGGCCGGTGCCGGAGGTCCTTGATGACCGGCCCGTCCACGCAGCGGGTGCACTCGGCCTGGAGGGTCGTGTGGGTGATGTGGTACCGCTCGAGGAGCAGTTGTTCGATCTGCCGTAGAACCTCGGCCTGCCGTTCCTTGTACTCGGGCTTCACGTCCACGTGGGCGGACAGCGCCAGAATATGGGAGCAGATGGTCCAGATGTTCATCTGGTGAACGGCATTGACCCCTTCCACGCCGGCCATCTCGTCGGCCACCTGCCGTGTGCTCATCCCCCGGGGGACTCCCTCCAGCAGGATGTGCGACGCCTCCCGCAGCACCCGCCACGAGCCCGCGAAGATGACGCAGCCGATGCCGATGGAGATGAGGGCATCCAAGACGTACCAACCGGTGAAGTAAATGATGAGGCCGCCGACGATGACCCCCACCGAAGCCGCCGCGTCGCCCACTACGTGAAGGAAAGCGCTACGGACGTTCAGGTCGTCGTGGGAGTGCCCATGGAGGGCCGTGGCCGAAATGAGGTTCATCACCAGGCCCAGGGTGGCGATGAGCAGCATCGGAAGGCTTTTTACCTCTTCCGGGTGAAGCAGCCGTCCCGCTGCCTCGTAAAAGATGCCCAGCGCCATGAGAAAGACCGTGGCGCCGTTGATGAACGAGGCAAAAACTTCCGCCCGGTGCCAGCCGAAGGTCCGGGTATCGCTGGCGGGGTATGAGGCGAGCTTGATGGCGGCCAGCGACAGCACCAGGGCGAAGAGGTCGAGAAACACATGGGCCGCGTCCGACAGGAGCGCGAGCGAGTTGGTCCAGATGCCGCCGGCCACTTCCGCCACGAGGGTCAGGGTCGTCAGGGCGATGGCATATTTCAGCCGTCCGGCAATGCTTCTGTCCAGATGAGAGTCTGCGTGCATCAGAGGTCTCCCGGGGCGGCACCACTTTGTGGGGGTCGCTTGTCGGCGAAGTGTATCAAAGCGCCGACAGGCCGGTCAATGGTAAAGAACCCGTCTACGCTTGCAATTCCCCAAGGTTGCTGGTATCTTGTCGCGATAGTTTTTTGGAGGACGTTAATATGCAAACAGCCCACCATCGTCTCCTGATTCTCGGCTCCGGCCCGGCCGGCTACACCGCCGCCGTCTACGCGGCCCGCGCCAACCTGAGTCCAGCCCTCATCACCGGGCTCCAGCAGGGCGGCCAGCTCATGACCACCACCGAGGTGGACAACTGGCCCGGCGACCCGGACGGAATCCTCGGCCCGGATCTCATGGACCGGATGCGGCGCCATGCCGAGCGCTTCAACACCGCCATGATCTATGATCATATCCATACCGCCAATCTGCGGGAGCGCCCGTTCCGGCTCGAAGGGGATTCCGGTATCTACACCTGCGATGCGCTCATCATTGCCACCGGTGCGTCGGCACGTTATCTCGGGCTTCCTTCCGAAGAGGCGTTCAAGGGCAAAGGCGTATCCGCCTGCGCCACCTGCGACGGTTTTTTCTACCGCGGAAAGGCGGTGGCGGTCATTGGCGGCGGCAACACGGCCGTTGAAGAGGCCCTCTACCTCTCAAACATCGCCAGCCACGTCACGCTCGTCCATCGGCGCGACAAGCTGAGGGCCGAGAAAATTCTGGCCGACAAGCTGATCGAAAAGACCCGCGGCGGCAACGTCACCATCGAGTGGAACCACGTCCTGGATGACGTCCTCGGCGACCAGGCTGGGGTGACCGGCGTCCGCATCCGCCATGCGGACGGATCGACCAAGGAGATCGATGTCCACGGATGTTTCATCGCCATCGGGCATACTCCTAACACTCACCTTTTCGAGGGACAGTTGGAGATGGACGAGGGGTATATCCGTACCCAGTGCGGGGCCGAGGGGAACTTCACCGCCACGAGCATTCCCGGCGTCTTCGCCGCCGGCGACGTCCAGGACCGGCATTACCGCCAAGCGGTCACCTCCGCCGGAACCGGCTGCATGGCCGCCCTTGACGCCGAGCGCTACCTGGATATGCTCAAGCCCTGACCGCCATGCTCGCCAAAGCCCTCTCCAGCGCCCTGCTCGGGATCGACGCCGTCATCGTCGACGTGGAGGTGGACATCTCGCCGGGGCTTCCCCAGTTCGCCACCGTCGGCCTCCCCGACGGGGCGGTCAAGGAAAGCAAGGACCGGGTCAAGTCGGCCCTCAAGAACGCCGGGTACGATTTCCCGCCCCGGAAGATAACCGTCAACCTGGCGCCTGCTGACCTGAAAAAGGAGGGTGCCGCCTTCGATCTGCCCATCTCCGTCGGGATCCTCGCCGCCACCGGTGCCGTGAAAGATGAGCGGCTGAAGAAGTATCTCCTGCTGGGAGAGCTCTCCCTGGACGGAATCATCAAGCCCGTGCGCGGTTGTCTTTCGGTGGCCGTGGCAGCGCGCACCGCAGGGCTGGCGGGCATCATCGTCCCCCGGGAGAACGCGCCGGAGGGCGCGGTGGTGGCGGGCATCGACGTCATCGGTGTGTCGGAGCTGGCCGAGGTGGTCGAGTTTCTGAATGGCGAGCGGCGTATCGACCCCCATCGGGTCGATGTGGCGGAGCTCTTCGAGCGCAACGCCGGGACCGGCGACGATTTCGCCGAGGTGAAGGGGCAGGAGCACGCCAAGCGCGCCCTGGAAGTGGCTGCAGCCGGGTCGCACAACCTCCTCATGATCGGACCGCCGGGCTCCGGCAAAACCATGCTCGCCCGCCGGATCCCCACCATTCTCCCCAGGATGTCCTTCGAAGAGGCCATCGAGACAACCAAGGTGTACAGCATAACCGGACTGCTGGACCGGGAGCATGCTCTCATCGCCCAAAGGCCGTTTCGCAGCCCCCACCACACCGTTTCCGACATCGGGTTGATCGGCGGAGGCAATACGCCCCGCCCCGGCGAGGTCTCCCTTTCCCATTACGGCGTGTTATTTCTGGATGAGCTTCCCGAATTCAAGAAGAATGTCCTCGAGGTCTTGCGGCAGCCTCTCGAGGATGGCAAGGTGACGATTTCGCGGGCGCTCATGTCGCTCACCTACCCGTCGCGCTTCATGCTCGTGGCAGCCATGAATCCCTGCAAGTGCGGTCAGCGCGGCGAAAATTCAACTGGTTGCACCTGTACTCCCCGGGAGGTTCATCAATATCGTTCAAGGATTTCCGGTCCCCTTCTCGACCGGATCGACATCCACATCGAGGTGCCGGCAGTCAGGTATCGCGACCTGGCTGACCGGGCCGAGGGAGAGAGTTCAGCGGAAATCGTCACGAGGGTGGAGCGGGCGCGGGAGATTCAACTGGAGCGCTTCAAGGGGACCAAGGTCCATTGCAACGCCCACATGGCGCCGCGTCAGATCAGGAAGTTCTGCGAGCCGGACGCCGGCGGTCACCGGCTCCTTGAAGTGGTGACGGAAAAGCTCGGCTTCTCCGCCCGGGCTTACACGCGGATTCTTAAGGTGGCGAGAACAATCGCCGACCTAGAAGGGACTGAGTCGATCCGCGAGCAGCACATCGCCGAGGCGATCCAGTACAGGAGCTTGGATCGTAAGACGTTTTGATCTGCGCACGGGTCTGGAGCCCCTCATCTCTTTTCCGGGGCACGGAGGGTGGACATGATGGCTGTCATTCTTTTGAGCCAGATGATTCCCGTAAAAATTGACTTACATCAAAGAAATCCTTTTATTGCTGCACTAGAGTGGCGGTATAAGTGAGTGCTCACTTGCAAGATGGGGAAGGAAACGGCATGGCTGTAAGAAGGAGAGAGAGTACCGAGGTAAGGCAGCAGCAGATAACCGACGCAGCTTTGCAGGTTATCGGGAAAAAGGGAATAGCCGGTTCGACAACGGCGGAGATCGCTTCTGTGGTCGGTATTTCCGAAGGGAACCTTTACCGGCACTTCAAGGGTAAGGAAGATATCATCGGGTCGGTAATCGATAAGATCGGGAGGGACTTGGCGTCAATCCTCGAAGTCGCTGCAACTGTGGATGATCCGGTAAAAAAGCTGGAAGAAATCTTCAGGCGTCATCTCGCGTACATCGAAGAGCACGTCGGCATTCCCCGCACCATCTTTTCTGAAGAGGTCCTGGTGTTGAACGAGGGCCTCAGGACAAAGGTCAGGAACAATCTCATGAATTATTCCCATGGGATCCGCGCCATCATCGAAAGGGGGCAAGAGGCGGGTGCAATCAACAGGGAAATGGATGCGCATGCCGTTGCCAGCATGTTCATTGGCACGATCAATTTTACCGCCATACGATGGGTGATGAATAACTTTTCTCCAAAACTGACTGATGAGGCGGAAAGCCTCTGGGGGACCTTTGCAAAGCTCATAACCCACAGCACGTGAGATCATGTCAGAGTATTTTTTTTGCTCTATAGAAAGTGAGTGCTCACTTTTGCGGAGGGGTGCTGACTGTCCCTCGCCTTTGAAGGTTGTTCAGGGATGTTGCCGAGGAGATGCGCATGAAAAAGATGGCGATTTTGTTCTGGATGATTCTGCTGCCGGCAGGGGCTTTTGCCCAAGGCGGTGCTCCTTCCTATTCCCTTGTCCAGGTGATCGAATTCGCACTGAAGAATGAACCCAGGCTTATTGCTCTGGGCAAGGATGTGGAGGCGGCAAGCTACGGGATCAAGGCAGCAAAAGGAGAGCGGTGGCCAAAGATCGACCTGGGAGCGGGTGTGACCCGTTATCGCTATGCCGCCCCACTACGTCCCATTTCAGGCGCGCCAGTAGCAGGAGGTAGCGGTTTTCCCCCCTTTGACAAAGACGTTTACAACGCGGAAGTAACCCTGAAAATCCCCATCTACCGGGGCGGGCGTCTGGTGAAAAACGTAGAGATCGCCGAGATAAACAGATTGATAGCAGAACGGTCCTGGTACCAGGAGAGGCAGGAGTTGGTTTTCAATCTGACGAGTGTCTATTGCAAGATTCTGGAGCTGGAGGCTCTTCTCAATGCCCTCGGGCAGAATGTGCGGCAACTCGAAGAGCACCGGCGGGTCACTGAGCAGTTTGTCAAGGCAGGCACGGCGGCGCAGGTGGACCTCATGAAGACCGATGTGGAACTCGCCCATGCCCGCCAGCAGGTGCTGGCGACGCAGAACGCCATTGCCGCTGCCCAAGAGCTCATCCGGTCGCTCATGGGGGTGGACGAAACCTTCCCGCAATTCACCGTGACCGCCGACCTTCCGCCCGACAAGGAGTATCCGGGTGAAGACGAGGGGCTCAAGGCCGCCCTGCGGCAGCGTCCCGACTACCTTAAGGTGAAGGCGCGGACGGAGCTCTTCCAGGCACGGCTCGATCAGGTCAAGGGGAAACGCCTCCCCTCCGTGGATGTGGCGGGGGAATACGGGGAAAAGGGAGGGGACGCCTTCTCTTTCAAGGAGAACTGGAACATTGGCCTGCGGCTTTCCTATCCCCTCTTTGACGGCGGAATAACGCGGGCTGAGATCAACAGGGGCACTGTGGAGCTGGAACGGTCCAGCGAAGAGCTCCGCGCTGTGCGACTTCTGATCGTCCGGGAGGTCAAAGAGGCGTATCTCGCCGTAACCGATGCGGAGAAGAGGCTTTCCGTGGCCAAGGAGGCGATCTCCCTGGCAGAGGAGAACCTGCGGGTGGAGCAGTTGAAGTATGAAACCGGCGCCGGGACGACCAGTGACGTGATCGACGCCCAGACTGCGCTGCTGCGGGCCCAGACCGATCGCCACCAGGCCTCTTACGACCTCGTGACGGCAAAGGCAGCTCTGGACAAGGCGCTGGGAAGCGACATAAACGGGGAGGTGGCTTCACGATGAAGAGGAAAGCGATAATCCTTGGCCTGGTGGCCGTCATTGCGGGCATTACCGCATTTCTGACGCTCCGGGGGGAAAAGGACGATGCCGGCTCCCTGGTCAGCTCGGGGAATGTGGAGGTGACCGAGGTGGACCTCGGTTTCAAGGCCCCCGGCAGGGTGGAAAGGCTTCTGACCGACGAGGGAAGGAACGTGGCGGCAGGGGAGACAGTGGCAACCCTGGACCGCTCGGAACTTCTGCGCCAGATGGAAGCGCAACAGGCGGTAATCGACTCCACCAGCGCCAGGCTTCTTGAGCTCAGGCAAGGTTCCCGCCCCCAGGAAAAACGTGGGGCCCGGGCAATGACCGCCTCTGCCTCCGCCGACTTGGAAAAAGCGCAAAAGGACTTCGAGCGGGCCGAGATGCTCTTTGGAAACGGCGCCATCTCCGGCCAGCAGCGGGACGCCGCCAAGCGTGCCTTCGAGGTGGCCACGGCGCAGCACGACCATGCGCTGCAAAACGAGAGCTTGGTGAGGGAAGGGCCGCGCCTGGAGACGATACGGGGTGCAGAAGCCCAGGTGCGGCAGGCCAAGGCGCAGCTCGCGGTCTATCGGGAGCAACTGGCGGACATGGAGCTGAAAACGCCGGTGAAAGGGGTTGTCCTCAGGAAAAACGTGGAGGGGGGCGAAACCGTTACCGCCGGGACCCCCATCTTCACCGTTGGCGACCTGGAGCATCCCTGGGTGAAGATCTACGTGAAGGAGGACAAGCTGGGGCTGGTCAAGCTTGGCCAGAAGGCGGAGGTGACGGTCGACACCTATCCGGGGAAGACGTTTGAGGGGGTGGTGACCTACATCTCTCCGGAGGCGGAGTTCACCCCGAAGAATGTGCAGACCCAGGAGGAGCGGGTAAAGCTCGTCTTCGGCATCAAGGTGAACGTGGACAACCCGAACCAGGAGTTGAAGCCGGGGATGCCCGCGGACGTGAGGATCAGGCTGAGGTAGAGGTTGAACAATGGATAACAGTGATGCCTTGGCCATAAAAACGGACGCACTCACCAGGACATTCGGTGAGACTACGGCGGTCGACGGCCTCTCCCTGGAGATCAAAAAGGGGGAGCTTTTCGGACTCGTCGGGCCTGATGGCGCCGGGAAAACGACTACCATGCGCCTCTTGACCGCGATCATGGAACCAACCTCCGGGAATGCATGGGTGGCGGGGCACTCGATCCTGAAGGAAGGGGAACGGATCAAGGAGCGGATCGGCTACATGTCCCAGCGCTTCGGCCTCTACGAAGACCTCACCGTCATGGAGAACATCGTCTTCTACGCCGATCTCTACGATGTGCCCCAGAAGGAGCGGCCCGCGCGGATCGAACGACTTCTGGGATTTTCCAACCTCACCCCCTTCAAGGGGAGGCTCGCCGGGAAACTCTCCGGCGGGATGAAGCAGAAGCTGGGGCTCGCCTGCGCCCTCATCCATACCCCGGAAGTCCTCTTCCTCGACGAGCCGACCAACGGGGTCGATCCGGTCTCGCGCCGCGACTTCTGGCGGATTCTCTACGACCTACTCAAGGACGGGATCACCATCTTCGTCTCCACCGCCTACCTGGACGAGGCGGAGCGCTGTACGCGGGTCGGCCTCATGCACCGGGGGAGTATCCTCGTCGATGACGTCCCCGCCAGAATCAAGGGGTCACTCGGCATTCCCATGGTGGAGCTCTGGACCGCCGGGGCGCGGCAGGCGGAGGAGATCGTAAGGGGGGTCGACGGGGTGCGAAGCGTGAGCATCTACGGTGACAGGCTCCACGTCGCCCTGGAGCGGAGCGAAGTCGCGGGGCGGGTCCTTGGGAAGCTGAAGGGCGAAGGGATCGAGGTGCGGGAACAGCGGGCAATCCTTCCTTCCCTGGAGGACGTCTTCATCGCCATGGTGGAGGGGAAATGAACGAAAGCGGCACCGCAGTGGCGTTCGAGGGGTTGACCCGTGTTTTCGGCGACTTTACCGCAGTGGACCGGATAAGCCTCAGCATCGCGAAGGGGGAAATCTTCGGCTTTCTGGGCCCCAACGGGGCAGGCAAGTCCACCACCATCAAGATGCTTTGCGGTCTTCTCGCCCCCTCCGCCGGGAAAGGGCGGGTTGGCGGCTTTGACATCATGACCGAGGCGGAGGAGATCAAGAAGACCATTGGCTACATGTCGCAAAAGTTTTCCCTTTACGAAGACCTCACCGTGGAGGAGAACATCAACTTCTTCAGCGGCATCTACCGTGTGCCGAGAGAGAAGAAGCAGGAGCGGAAGGAGTGGGTCCTGGAGATGGCGGGGATCGCCGATAAGCGGGGCGCCCTGACGCGGACCCTCTCCGGCGGGTTCAAGCAGAGGCTGGCGCTCGGCTGCGCCATCCTCCACGAGCCTTCCATCATCTTTCTCGACGAGCCGACTTCCGGGGTGGACCCCATCTCGCGCCGCAATTTCTGGCGGCTCATCTACACCATGGCACGGGAGGGGAAAACGATCTTCGTTACTACCCACTACATGGACGAGGCAGAGTACTGCGACCGGCTCGCCCTCATCTACCGCGGGAGGATCGTGGCCCAGGGGATGCCCGGCGAGCTGAAGCAGGAGTTCATGACGCGGGACGTTCTGGAGATAGAGGCCAGCCGGCTGGTTGAGGGGATGGAAACCCTTTACCGGCACGGGATTGAGACAGCCATCTTTGGCAGCGTCCTCCATGCCACCGTGGAGGATGCGGAGGAGGCAATCCCGCGGATTAAAGGGCTCCTCGAGGGGGCGGGGATACGGGTAGAACGGATCGAGCGGATCGTCCCGTCCCTGGAGGACGTTTTTGTCGCACTCATTGAGGTTTCCTGACATGAAACTATCCCGCGTCCGCGCAATCGCGAAAAAAGAGCTGATCCAGGTCCTGCGCGACCCATTGAGCCTTGCCATGGCGTTCCTCATGCCGGTGATCCTCCTCCTTATCTTCGGTTACGCCATCACCATGGACGTGAACAACCTGCGGACCGTAGTCTACGATATGGACAGAAGCAGCTTCAGCCGGGAGCTGGTTGCCCAGTTCCGTGAGTCCGGGTACTTCACGGTCATCGAAAGCGTGGAGCGGCACGGCGGGATCGACACCTCCCTCGATATGAGCCGGGGACAGGTGGCGCTCTGGATACCGGCGGACTTCTCCGAGAACCTGCGGCGGGGAAAGCGTGCTGAACTCCAGGCGGTCGTGGACGGGAGCGACTCCAACACCGCCACCATCGCCCTAGGCTACGTCGAAGCGGTGACGGAGCGTTTCAGCCAGCGGATCAAGGGGGGGCTCATTACCCCACCCATCGACACCCGGGTCAGGGTCTGGTACAACTCCGAGCTGAAGTCGCGGAACTACATCATCCCTGGTCTCATTGCCGTAATCATGGCTGTTATCGCGGCGCTTCTCACCTCCCTTACCATTGCCCGTGAGTGGGAGCGGGGAACCATGGAACAACTCATTTCCACGCCGGTGAAGACCCCGGAGCTGATTGCCGGGAAGCTCGTCCCCTATTTCTTCATCGGTTTCATCGACGTAGCCCTCTCTGTGGCAATGGCGGTCTTTCTCTTCGGGGTCCCGCTGCGGGGAAGCCTCCTCCTCCTTGCCCTCATCTCCTCCATCTTCCTCTTCGGCGGCTTGAGTCTGGGGATCCTGATCTCGGTTGTCGCCCGCTCCCAACTCGTGGCGAGCCAGATCGCCATGGTGGTGACTTTTCTCCCCGCCTTTCTCCTCTCAGGGTTCATGTACGCCATCGCCAACATGCCGTTGCCGCTGCAGAACATGACAAGGGTCATCCCGGCCCGCTATTTCGTCTCGGTCCTGAAGGGGATATTCCTGAAGGGGAACACGCTCGGGCTGCTGGCGACGGAGACCCTCATCCTCACCCTGTTCGGCGTCGTGGTGTTTGCCCTGGCCAACCGAAAGTTCAAGAAAAGGATCGTCTGAGATGTTCGAACGGATCAAAGAGATGGTGATCAAGGAGTTCAGCCAAGTCTTCCGGGACCGGCGGATGAAGGCGATCATTTTCGTCACCCCCATCATGCAGCTCTTGGTGTTCGGTTACGCGGTTACCACCGACGTGAAGAACATCGCCACCGCCTACTATGACCTGGACCGCTCGTTCGAATCGCGTGAGCTTGCCCGCAGGCTGGAGGCGTCAGGGTACTTTACGATCACCTCCACCCCTGCCGCTGCCACAGAGACCCGGGAACTCCTCGACCGGGGAACGGTCCTCGCCGCCATCCAGGTGAACCGGGGGTTTGCCCGGGACCTCTCCCGGGGAATTCCCACCTCCGTGCAGGTGATCGTGGACGGGACCGACTCAAACACCGCCACTGTCGCCATGGACTACGCCAGCCGGGTCATTGCCGGGTACGGCAAGGAGAGGGGAAAGGAGGTCTTTCTCCACGGGGCCGTGAAGCCGGCGCGGGTCGATCTCCGCACCAGGGCCTGGTACAATCCGGACCTGCGGAGCAGGAACTACAACGTGCCGGGGGTCATCGCCATCATCATCATGCTTACCTGCTTGCTGCTGACCGCCATGGCGGTGGTGCGGGAGCGGGAGATCGGGACCATGGAACAGTTGATGGTTACGCCGTTGAGACCGGTGGAGCTGATACTTGGGAAGACCATTCCCTTTGCCATAATCAGCTTCTTCGACATGTTCCTGGTTACGCTGGTGGGGGTCTTCTGGTTCGATATCCCCATCAAGGGGGCGATTCCTCTCCTTGTCCTCTCCACGGCGATTTACCTCCTGTCGGTGCTGGGGGTGGGACTCTTCATCTCCACCATATCCAGAACCCAGCAGCAGGCGCTCATGGCCACCTTTCTCTTTTACATCCCGGCGGTTCTTCTCTCTGGCTTCATGTTCCCCATCGAGAACATGCCGACAGTTATCCAGTATGGAACCTACCTGAACCCGCTCCGCTATTTCCTCGTCATCATCCGCGGGATTTTTCTGAAGGGAAATGGGTTCAGTATTCTCTGGCCGCAGATGGCCCTCCTCCTCGCGCTGGGGATAGTAGTGATAACGACCAGTTCCCTGCGCTTCCGGAAGCGGCTCGGGTGAGCATTGCGATGAGGGCGCATAATGCGTCAGGCTCGCCGGAAGCTGAAGCCGGCGCAGGGGGAAACGGGCGCTGGAAGGCACCAGGCAGATCCTCTGGGACAGCAGTGAATCCGCTCCATTTCCCCGTGGAAATCTTGGCTGCGGAACACATCAGCCAGGCACACGCAGCATGATCTGGAATAACGTACCGAACTAAGCCGAACTAGAGCTCTGCCGCCTTCGGGAAAAGCAGGTCGAATACGGTGATCACCACGCCGGCCAGAAAGAAGACCCCCAGCACTAACGTTACCGCCATCCAGAGCCACATGTAGGACTGGGCGGTCATGTACCCCATGCCGAGAACCCGTTCCAGGTAGCTCTGCAGGACGCCGGCGATACCGAAGGTGAGCCCCATCAGCATCATGGCGCTGCACATGGTCCAGAACCCCAGCTTGGCGCGGGTCGGTTTGTAGATCCCGATTCCTTTCAGACGCGGCATGGCGTAGTAGAAAACCATGAGATTCAAAAGCGCGTAGGCGCCGAAGAAGGCCAGGTGGCCGTGGGAAACCGTCACTTGGGAGCCGTGGGTGTAGTAGTTGATCTGGGGCAGGGTATGGGCAAAGCCCCAGATGCCGGCCCCGATCAGGTGCAGAACCGCGCACCCCACGGCAATGGTCCAGGTATGGGGATTGACGATCTGCGTCTTGCGGTGGCGAACATGGTTCATGGTGTCGATGACCATGAGCAGGATCGGCAACGGTTCCAGGGCCGAGAAAATGCCGCCGACCCAGAGCCAGTATGTTGGTGCGCCGATCCAGTAGTAGTGGTGGCCGGTGCCGGCGATGCCGGTGAAGAGGAAGAGCCCGACCTCAATGTAAAGCCATTTTTCCACCACCTGGCGGTCCACTCCGGTGAGCCGCATCAGGACGAACGCCATGATGGCTCCGGTCACCAGCTCCCATGCCCCCTCGACCCAGAGATGGATCACCCACCACCAGTAGTACCAGTCGATCACCTCGTTGCTGTAAAAGGGGATGCCGAACAGGTAGAGCAGCGCCAGGAAGACAAGCCCGCCCAGGAGAGTACCCTGGATGGCGGTCCAGCGCCGGGCCAGGAACATGGTCATGCCGACGTTGAAAAGGAACACCAGTGCGCCGATGACCACGACTATGTCGAGAGGCCGGGGTATCTCCAGCAGCGGCCTCCCCTGGATCCAGCCAAAGGCGAAGCCGACCAGGGCGACCACACCGGTTGCCACCAGCGCCACTAACTGAAACCAGGCCAGCCCCGGCGACCAGATCTCGGAACCGGTTTCCTCCGGCACGATGTAGTAGGTACCCCCCATGAAGCCGAGCAGCATCCAGAGCACCAGGAGATTGGTGTGCATGGCCCTGGCAGTGGCAAAGGGGAAAACATCGACAATCGACTGCGGGATGGTGAAGACGTAGTTGGAAATGAGCCAGAGCCCCATGATCACTTGAAGGACAAAGAGGAGCAGGGCGATGGTGAAATACCAGTTGGCGATTCTCTGCGATTTGTACACCATGACGGCCTCCTCCTATTTCAGGTTACCCAGGAAATCCGCCAGCTCTTCCAGTTCCCGATCGGAGAGATCGGTCTGCGGCGGCATTTTTGCGTCGGGGTTTACGCTTTTGGGGGCGCGGACATAGTGCTCGATCTGCTCCACCGTCAGTCTGCGGCCGATGGTATCCAGCGCCGGGCCGAATGTGCCGCCGGTCCCGTGCAGGGAATGGCAGTTCATGCACCCCCTGGTCTGAAAAACCGCTGCTCCGGGAGAGACCGTCGCACCGAGCGCCAGGCGCTGTTCACTGCGGGAGAGGTGCTGCTTGCTGTCCTGGGGGGGCCAGTCGCCATTGTCGATCTCACCGACCCAGGAAAAAAAGGCCACCAGGCTCTCGATCTCCTGGGCGGAAACATGCTGTTGGGGCATTTTCCGCACCGATCTGGCAAAGGCCTGCTCCGGGCTCCCGACCCGGTAGCGGATACCGTCCGCTCCGACCCTCTGCACAACCTTGGTCAGATCGGGCGCGTAGTAACCGCCGAAGCCAAGGATGGTGTGACAGTCGTTACAGTTGTACTTTTCAAAAACCCGCTTGCCCGCAATCACGTTTTCCGAGAGTTTGTCGGCATGGGACAGGGCGGCCACCTGGCGATGGGTGTCCACTGTCAGGCCGAGAAAAAGAATTGCCGATGAAAGTGTACCTACCAGGAATATCCAGAAGGCAGTCTTCTTTGTCATACCGAGCCTCTCCTTTAGCGGGCATGTTCCTTCATGTCGCATGATCGCGGGCCGCGTATCCCTCGGCATCCTGGCCTCTTTCTGCGCCAGCGCTGTCGATCATCGGCACGTCAAGGGTGTCTCAATGGGCTGCGACAAGCCGCGGGGATTGCAACAGGGCAACGCCGTGGTGGTGACGCCGTTTGCTCCTTTCTGCCCGATACCATCAAGGAGCAGCCTTTGCTCGTTGCCGTTGCCGTGCTTTTCCGGAGTCTCACGCCGTTTTTTTCAGGCAGGTAAGCCATGTTTGCAAGTGAGCGACCGCTTGCAAAGTCTATCAGAAACTTTCCGGCCCGCAATGTTCTGGTGCGTTCAAAGTTCATTCGCCATATTCGCTTGCGGCTATCTCTCTGTGCGTTGGTTTCCCAGCCGACTGTACCAGTCGTATCCTCGCCGTGGACGGCACCGCCGTCGATCTGTGCCGGGCAGCGAACAGGCCCCGGAAGATCTCTCCGAATGTATCCGGCGCCTCAGTCTTGATCGCAACGCACTCTGGTCTTAGGGCAATTCCGTCCTTCACCTTGATCGCTCCAATCATCTGGTGTGCGTAAAGCTACTCCATGAATCATTAATGACTTTT
>NZ_JCAMRN010000081.1:0-16013 GCF_059620965.1 Geobacter sp. PheSNFMC | reverse complement strand
ATCCGGCGGACCACCGGAATGCCTGCCCGACGGCAACGCTCCCGGTCGATCGCCTCTTCGGCCTTCTGGAAGCGCCCCACGGAAAAGGCCGGCGGCTCCCAGCCGTAGAGGCGGAGCACCGGCGCTGCCCCCTGGTCGTAGTGGCGGAGGAGCGCCTCGTCCACCGCCATGTTCCGTGGGCCGTCCAGGGGGCCGGTATCGATGAGGCGCCAGGTCGGCGGCTCCATCAGCACCCGAAGTAACACACGTTCTGCTCGCGGGCCGCCCTGGTCTCGTCCGGACGGGTGATGGGCATGGTCCGCGGCAGTTCGGCAAAGGCGGCCGGGTCCTTCTCCGCCAGATCGGCGGCATCGCGCATGGCCTCAATGAAGGCGTCCAGGGTCTCCTTGCTCTCGGTCTCGGTGGGCTCGATCATGATCGCCTCCTTGACGATGAGGGGAAAGTAGACCGTGGGGGGATGGAAGCCCCGGTCGATGAGGAACTTGGCGATATCAATGGCATGGACGCCGTTGCGCGCCTGCCGGGCCGCCGAAAAAACGCATTCGTGCATGCAGGTCTGGTCGTAGGGGAGGTCGTAGACGTCTTTCAACCGGGCCATGATGTAGTTGGCGTTCAGGACCGCCTGCTCGCTCACCTGGATGAGCCCTTCCTGGCCGAGCATGGTGATATAGGCAAAGGCCTTGGCCATGACCCCGAAGTTGCCGAAGAACCCCGCGGTGCGGCCGATGCTCTCGTGGGAATGGGGAATGACGGAATAATCGCCGTCGCTGTTCTTCACCACGCGCGGCCCCGGCAGATAGGAGGCCAGCAGCTTCTTCACCCCTACGGGGCCGCTCCCCGGCCCACCCCCGCCGTGGGGGGTGCCAAAGGTCTTGTGGAGATTCACGTGGATCACGTCGAACCCCACGTCGCCGGGCCGCACCTTGCCGAGGATGGCGTTCAGGTTGGCCCCGTCGTAGTACATGAGGGCGTCGTGGTCGTGGGCAATGTCGCAGATCTCCCGGATGTGGGGATTAAAGAGTCCCAGGGTGTTGGGGCAGGTCATCATGACCGCCGCCACCTCGTCGGTCATGACCGCGCGGTACTTCTCCAGATCCATGTCCCCGTAAGGGGCCGTGGGAACGGTGATGATCTCGTAGCCCACCATGGCGGCCGAGGCCGGGTTGGTGCCGTGGGAGGAGTCGGGGACCACCACGTATTTTTTCCGGTTCCCCTGTGCCTCGTGGTAGGCGGCGATGAGCATGATGCCGGTCATCTCGCCGTGGGCGCCGGCCAAGGGCTGGCAGGTCACCTCGTCCATGCCGGTGATCTCGGCCAGGGCTTCGCCCAGGCCGTGCACGAGCCCCAGGCTCCCCTGGCTGAAGGATGCGCCGTGGGGCAGGAGCGGAACCATGGGGTGATAGGGGGCAAAGAGTTTTGCCGCCTCCTCCAGGGCCTTGGCATTGTACTTCATGGTGCAGGAGCCCAGCGGATAGAAGTGGGTATCCACCGAAAAATTGCGCCGCGACAGGGTGGTGAAGTGGCGCACCACGTCCAGCTCGCTCACCTGGGGCAGATCCGGCGCCCCGTCCCGGACAAGCGCCGCCGGAAGGGGAGGAGCCGGGGAAACGTCGCCGGCCGGGAGCCGGACTCCCCGGCGGCCGGTCACCGACTTTTCGAAGATCAGTTCCATAACGCACCCTCCAGTTGCCGGGCAAAGGTGTCGATCTCGGCCCTGGTCCGCTTTTCAGTCACCGTCACCACCATGCACTTCTCCATGTCCGGGTAGTAGGGACCCAGGGGCACCCCAGCCGCCACACCCTTGCGGAGCAGCGCCACGACCGCTTCCTCGGCCGTCTTGGGGAGGCAGACCGTGAACTCGTTGAAGGTGAAGCCGCTGTTCAGCACCTCCACCCCCGGCACCGCGCCGAGGACGGCTTTGGCATATTCGGCCTTGTCGCGGTTCAGGCGGGCGAGCTCCGCCATCCCCTCGCTCCCCAGGGCCGAGAGGAAGATGAGGCCGCGCAGGGCACAGAGGCTCTGATTGCTGCAGATGTTGGAGGTGGCCTTGTGACGCTTGATGTGCTGCTCCCGCGCCTGGAGGGTCAGGACGAAGCCGCGGGTGCCGTTCCGGTCCACGGTCTCGCCGATGATGCGGCCCGGAAGGTTGCGGATGTGCTCGCGGCGGCCGGCGATGAACCCGAAGGAGGGGCCGCCGAACGAGAGGGGGTTGCCGAGGCTCTGGCCGTCCCCCACCACGATGTCGGCCCCCATGCTGCCGGGGCTCCGAACGATGCCCAGGGAGATCGGGTAGGCCGAGGCCACCAGGAGCGCGCCCACTCCGTGGGCCTCGGCCGCGAGACCGGAAAGATCGCTCAGGGTCCCGAAAAAATCGGGATTCTGGACGATGACCGCGGCGGTGGCATCGTCGAGGGCGGCCCGCAGGCGGACATCATCCTCCATCCCCGCCTTGGGGGCGATCTCCACCAGTTCCACATCCAGGTTGGCCAGGTAGGTGGCGAGGATCTCCCGGTGGAAGGGGTTCACCGCGCCATCGACCACCAGCCGGCTGCGCCCCGTGATCCGCAGGGCCATGAGGGCAGCCTCGGCCAGGGCCGTGCCACCGTCGTAGAGGGAGGCATTGGCAACCTCCGTGCCGGTCAGCCGGCAGATGGCGGTCTGGTACTCGAAGAGGGCCTGGAGCGTTCCCTGGGAACACTCGGGCTGGTAGGGGGTATAGGCGGTGTAGAATTCGGGACGGGACGCCAGATGGTCCACCACGGCCGGGATCAGGTGATCGTGGAACCCGCCCCCCACGAAGTGGACCAGGCCCTGGGCGTTTCTGCCCGCAAGGGTCTGAAACCGGTGCAGCATCTCGAACTCCGACATCCCCGGCGGCAGGTTGAAGGATTTCGCCCGCAGGGCGGGGGAAACCGGGCGGAAAAGATCATCAATGTCGGCAGCGCCGACAGCGTCCAGCATCCGGCGGACCTCTTCCGGCGAGTTGGGGCAGTAGTCGGCGCCGCTCATCATTCGAGGCCCTTCAGGTACTCGTCGTACCGTTCGCGGGTCAGGAGGCCGGCCAGCTCAGAGGGATCCCCCATCTCGATCCAGGCAATCCACCCCGCCTCCTCGGCGGCCTCGTTCACGATCTCGGGACGATCGTCGAGGGCTTCGTTCACCCGGGTCACCTTCCCCGAAACCGGGGCGTAGATGTCACTGGCCGCCTTCACCGACTCGATGGCCGCCAGCACCTCGGACTGCTTCACCTGCTTCCCGACCTGCGGCAGCTCCACGAAGGTAACGTCCCCCAACTGGCGAGCGGCGTACTCGGTAATCCCCACGGCGGCCACACCTTCCTTGACCTTGACCCACTCGTGCTCTTTGGTGAAATAGGTTTCCATGACTGTTGCCTCCTTGTGGATGTCTGATGGACTGTGTGGAGTATCTGCCGCGAATCAGGCGCGCAGGGACCCTCCCCGGTAGAAGGGAGCGGCCACCACCGTCGCGGCCATGCTGACCCGCTCGTGCCGGATCGTGAGCGGGGCGCCGGGGACGGCCGTGCCGGCAGTCACGTAGCCGAGGCCGATGCCACAGCCGAGCATGGGAGAAAACACACCGCTGGTGACGGCGCCGACCCGCTCGCCCTGGAACAGGATCTCGTAGTCGTGGCGGGGGGAGCGGCGGGAGGCGACCTGGAAGGCCACCCGGCGGCGCGTCACCCCTTCCGCCCGCTGGACCTGGAGCGCATCCTTCCCCACAAAGGACTTGTCAAAGGAGACGAAGGCCTCAAGCCCGGCCTCCAGGGGGGTGGTGGATTCGTCGATATCGCTGCCGTAGAGGCTGTAGCCCACCTCCAGCCGGAGCACGTCCCGGGCGCCGAGGCCGGCGGGCCTGACCCGGGGATCGGCCAGGAGCCGCTGCCAGAGTTCCACCACGCGGTCCAAGGGAAGGAAGATTTCATAGCCGAGCTCGCCGGTATAGCCGGTGCGGCTCACGATGGCATCGGCGCCGAGCACCCTGGTCCGGATGAATGTGAAATAGGAGATTGCCGCGACCTCCGGGCCGATGACCTCCATGAGCACTTCCCGGGAGAGGGGGCCCTGGAGATCGAGCTTGGCGGTTGCGGCGGATATGTCCCGGAACCCGCCGCCGCCAAGGCGGGCGGAGATGGCGGCGAAGTCCTTGCCGACGGTGGCCGCGTTCACCACCACCATGGCCTCGTTCTGCGCTAGGCGGAAGACGATCAGATCGTCCATGATGCCGCCGTCCCCGTTCAGGAGGAAGCCGTAGCGGGACCGCCCCACCGGGATGGAGGCCACCGAAAACGTGAAGACGTCCTCCAGCCCGTTGGCGACGATATCGCCCGTGAAGAGGAGCTCTCCCATATGGCAGATGTCGAACAGGGCGGCCTTCTCCCGGCACCACCGGTGCTCGGCGATGATCCCTTCGTACTGTATCGGCATGTTCCAGCCGCCGAAGGGAGCCATGAGGGCGTTGAGGCGTTCGTGCTCGGTGCGCAGGGGGGTATTCGCGAGGATATCCATGGGTTCTCCCGACGGAGGGATGGCTGTGGGCGGGACCACAACTGTAAATGATGACCAGGGGTTTGTAAACGATTTTACCGCAGGAAACCGGCGTTGCCACTGCGCCGGACGGACGGACCGGCTACTCGACCTCCAGCTCCTTCACCCGCAGCTCTTCGCCGGCCACCACCCGCACCCCGTAGGCGCCGCAGGCGGGGCAGGGGTCGAAGTAGGTCCGGACCGGGAACAGGGCAGCACAACTGCCGCACTCTCCCCGGCCGGGCACCCGATCGATGGCGAGCCGCGCCCCCTCGGCAAGGGTGCCGGCGGTGCACGCCTCGAAGCAGAACTCCACCGCCTCGGGCACCACGCCGGACAGCTCGCCGATCTCCAGCACGACCGCAAGTATCCGCCGGCCCCCCGCGCTGCTCTCGCATATCTCCACCACGTTCTGGGTTATGGACATTTCATGCACAGCTTCCATCCTCCTCGCACCGCCCGTCTGCCGGGCGGTCTGGTCGTTCCGGCCGATCATAGCAGAGTTTATTCTTCAAAAGAAGCGCCGGGAGAGCCGCCTTGCCACCCCCCTGGCCCTGGTGTATAATCCCGCCGTATCGTGCATAAGGACTCGTTTTTTACGTCGAACGCCCGCCAGAGGCCCCATGAGACTCAATACCAAGCTGGTGATGATCATGCTGACGCTGCTCGTCATCGCCGTCGTCACCCTCTTCGTGCTCAACCAGTACAGCCAGAACGAAATGGTGCAGGAGATCCAGGAGAGCTCATCCTTCGTCTCCCAGGCCATCCAGATGAGCGTCGAAGATCTGACCTCCGAGTTCGAGCCCGACCCGGAGCGTCTTGCCCGCTACATGAAGGCGGCGCGGGTCAAGGGGGTCAAGGAGATCAGCATCATCAGCAACGAGGGGGAGATCATCGACTCGTCCGACCCCTCCAAGGTGGGAAAGAAGCGCGACATCAAGAAGATGGAAAAGGGGCTCAGGGCGGCACCCGACTCCCGCCGGGAACGCGCCACCGCCAACCGCTCCTATGAACTGCTGGTGCCGGTCATCGTCGGCGACCAGCAGTTGGGATACGTCCAGATCAACCTGCTGCTGGACAATATCCGGACCATCCAGCATGAGAACTTCGTGAAGCGGGTGGTGGCCACCTCGCTGGTCTTCCTGCTGGGGATCATCTTCACCATTTTCCTGGCAACGCGCTACACTGCGCCCATCAACCGGCTGGCCGCCCAGGTCCGGCGGGTGGCCGACGGCGACCTGACCGTGAGCTTCCCGGTGGCGGGCAGTGACGAGATCGGCGAGCTGGGGCGGAGCTTCAACGAGATGGTGGCCAAGCTCCAGGAACGGGAAGCCCTGGAAAAACGGCTCTACGAGGCCGAGCACCTCTCCAAGGTGGGACAGCTCGCGTCGGGCATCGCCCACGAAATCCGCAACCCCCTCAACTACATCAGCCTTGCCGTGGACCATCTCAAGGGCGAATTCGTGGCCGCCTGCCCCGACAGGGGCGAGCGCTTCGTTCCCCTGGCGGAAAAGATCAAGGAAGAGGTGCGGCGGGCCAACTACCTGGTGGTCAACTTCATGAACTACGGCCGCCCGCTGAAGCTGCGCATCGGCGAGGTCTGCTACCGGGAGCTGATCGACCGGGCCCTGCCGCTGCTCCGGGAGCGTCTCGACGAACAGCGGATCGCCGTGGTCACCGACATCCCGCCGGATCTCCCTCCCATGCGCGCGGACGGCGAGATGCTCCGCAACTGCGTCTTCAACTTCGTGACCAACGCCATCCAGGCAATGCCGGGGGGCGGGACCATCACCCTCGGCGCCTCCTTTGACCGGGAGACGGAAACATTCCGCCTGACCTTCGCCGACCAGGGGGTCGGCATCCCGGCGGAGGACCTGCCGAAGATATTCCAGCCCTGGTTCACCAGCAAGGAGGCGGGGATCGGCCTGGGGCTCGCCATCACCGAGCGGATCATCCGCGAGCATGGCGGCGAGATCCTCGTGGAAAGCACCACGGCACTGGGCACCACGTTTACCGTCATTCTCCGGAGCGGGCGATGACGTCACCGGAAAACATCCTACACTTATGCAGAACGGAGAGACCATGCCCGCAACCATACTGATCGTCGACGACGAACGGGGGCAGCGCGAGATCCTCCAGACCATCCTGGAGGCGGAACGCTACGAAACCGCGACGGCGGCCGGCGGACAGGAGGCCCTGGCCTTGCTGGACGAGCGGGAGTTCGATGTCATCCTCACGGATCTGAAGATGCAGGGGATGTCGGGAATGGAGCTGCTGGAGCGGCTGCTGGCGGCTGACCCGCAGCAGTGCATCATCATGATGACCGCCCACGGAACCGTTGACTCGGCAGTGGAAGCCATGAAAAAAGGGGCCTTCGACTATCTGGAAAAGCCCCTGGAGCGGGACACCCTGCTGCTCACCCTGCGGCGGGCAGTGGAGCGGGTCAGGCTGCTGAAGGAGAACCGGGCCCTCCACAAAAAGCTGGAGGAAACGGGCGCCATTCCGGACATCATCGGCGAGCACCCCAAGATGAAAGAGGTCTTCCGGATCGTCACCAAGATCGCGCCCACCGCCTCCACGGTCCTCATCCAGGGCGAATCGGGCACCGGCAAGGAGTTGGTGGCCAGCGCCATCCACGAGGGGAGCCCCCGGGCGGACAAGCCCTTTTTCGCCATCAACTGTGCCGCCATCCCCGAAACCCTCATGGAAAGCGAGCTGTTCGGCCACGAAAAAGGTGCCTTCACCGGCGCCAGTTCCCGTGAGATCGGTATCTTCGAGGCCGCGGACGGCGGCACCGTTTTCCTGGACGAAATCGGGGAAATGAGCGTGGCCATGCAGGCAAAACTCCTGCGGGCCATCCAGGCCAAGGAGATCCGGCGGGTTGGCGGGAAAGTCAACATACCGGTGGATGTCCGGATCGTTTCGGCCACCAACCGTGACCTGGAGGCGGAGATCCGCAAGGGCACCTTCCGGGAAGACCTCTTCTACCGCCTGAACGTGATCCGGATCAGCCTCCCGCCGCTGCGGGAACGGGGAAGCGACATAGCCGCCCTGGCCGACTTCTTCGTGGAAAAATACCGGGGGGGCACGGAGGTGAAGGGACTCTCCCGCGCCGCCCTGAAGCTCCTCCTGAACTACAGCTGGCCCGGCAACGTCCGCCAGTTAGAGTCGGTGATCGAGCGGGGCATCCTCATGGCCGAGGGTGAGCTGATCGAACCCGGCGACCTGCCGGCGGAGATCGGCGAAGGGGTGTCGCCGGGCGGCGGCCTCCCCTTCGAGCTTCCCGCCGACGGCATCCAGTTCGAGGAACTGGAAAAGAACCTGATCATCAAGGCCATGGAGCGGGCCGGGGGGGTCATTGCAAAGGCGGCGCCGCTGCTCGGCATGAGCTACAAGACGCTCCAGTACCGGCTGGAAAAGTTCGGAATAGCCAGGGACCAGGGGCAGTGAACCGGCTACCGTTACCAGGTAGCGGATATTCCTGCCAATGAAGACCAGGACGATAGGGCCCGATAACGGCCGCTGAACCGCAGCAGCTCTGCGGAAGACAAAACCATCACGACACATGACGGGGGATGCATCGACCGGCCGTGGATCAACGGCGCTCACGGTCCCTCCCCCGGACCCGGAGGTTTCAATGGACTTCACCAAGAGAATCCACCGTTTCACCGTCGTCCCCTCCCTGTCGGGGGAACTCGCCATCCTCCAGACCCTGGCCTTCAACCTCTGGTGGACGTGGGAGCCTGATGCGGTGGAACTCTTCAAGCGGCTCGACATCGACCTGTGGCAGCAGACCCGCCATAACCCGGTGGAGATGCTCGGCATCCTCCAGCAGACCACCCTTGAGCGCCTTGTGGCCGACGAGGGCTTCATGGCCCAGCTCAACCGGGTCGAGGAAAAGTACCACGGCTACATGACCGGCAAGACCTGGTTCGATCGGACCTGGAACGGTGAGCGCCCCCTGCGGGTTGCCTACTTCTCCATGGAGTTCGGCCTCCACGAATCGGTCCCCACCTACTCCGGCGGCCTGGGGGTGCTGGCGGGGGATCACCTCAAGTCGGCCAGCGACCTGGGCGTTCCCCTGGTGGGGATCGGGCTCCTCTACCGCCAGGGCTACTTCCGCCAATATCTCAATATCGAGGGGTGGCAGCAGGAGCTCTACCCCGAGAACGACTTCTACAATCTCCCCCTCAAACTCCAGCGGGACGAGGAAGGGCGACCGCTCACCATTGAGCTCGATCTGGCCGGCCGCAAGGTCCACGTCCAGATCTGGAAGGTGCAGGTGGGCCGGATTCCCCTCTACCTCCTGGACACCAACATGGAGGAGAACGACCCCCTGGACCGGGAGATCACGGCCCAGCTCTATGGCGGTGACCAGGACATGCGCATCCGCCAGGAGATCCTGTTGGGCATCGGCGGCATCCGGGCCCTGAACCGCCTCGGCATAGACCCCAATGTCTGCCATATGAACGAGGGGCACGCCGCCTTCCTGGCCCTGGAACGGACCAAGCTCCTCATGGAAAAGCACGGCCTGCGCTTCCCGGAGGCCATGGAAGCGGTCCGCGCCGGCACCATCTTCACCACCCACACGCCCGTGGACGCGGGCATCGACCACTTCCCCGCCGACCTGCTGGAGCGCTATCTGGGGCGCTACTACCGGTTCCTGGGGCTCTCCCGGGACGAATTCCTCTCCCTGGGACGCCAACTGCCGAAAAATCCCCACGAATCGTTCTGCATGGCAGTATTGGCCCTGCGGCTGGCCAATCACGCCAACGGCGTCAGCCAACTCCACGGCGAGGTTTCGCGCAAGATGTGGAAGAACCTCTGGCCCGAGCTGCCTGACGAGCACATCCCCATCACCTCCGTCACCAATGGCGTCCATACCAAAACCTGGCTCTCGGTGGAGATGGCCGGGCTCCTCACCCGCTACCTCGGCAACCGCTGGCGGGAAGATCCCACCGACCCGCTCCTCTGGAAGCGGGTCGGCAACATCCCCGACTCCGAGCTCTGGCGGACCCACGAACGGTGCCGTGAACGGCTGGTGGTCTTTGCCCGGCGCCGACTCAAGGATCACCTGCGCCAGGTGGGCGCCACGGCCAAGGAGATCGCCCAGGCCGACGAGGTGCTGGACCCGGAAGCCCTGACCATCGGGTTCGCCCGGCGCTTCGCCACCTATAAGCGGGGGACCCTGCTCTTCCGGGACCTGGACCGGCTCGCCCGCATCCTCAACGGCGCCGACCGTCCCGTGCAGATCATCTTCTCGGGCAAGGCTCATCCCCACGACGTGGAGGGGAAGGAACTGATCCGCCGCATCTTCCAGCACTCCCTGGAAGCGCGATTCCACAACCGGATCGTGTTCATCGAGGACTATGACATGGCCGTGGCCCGGCACCTGGTCCAGGGGGTCGACGTCTGGCTCAACACCCCCCTGCGCCCCCTGGAGGCCAGCGGCACCAGCGGCATGAAGGTGGCGTTCAACGGCGGCCTCAACATGAGCGTTCTGGACGGCTGGTGGCCCGAGGGGTACCGGGGAAACAACGGCTGGGCTATCGGCAAGGGTGAGGTCTACGACGACATCGACTTCCAGAACGAGGTGGAGAGCCGCGCCATCTACGACCTGCTGGAAAAGGAGGTCATCCCCCTCTTCTATGACCGGGGTCCCGACGGCATCCCCCGCGGCTGGCTCGCCTGCATGAAAGCGAGCCTCCAGACCCTGTGCCCGGTCTTCAGCACCGAACGGATGGTCAAGGAGTATGCCGAGCGGATGTACCTCCCCTCCTTCGAAGAGTGGCGCACCCTGTCCGGCGACGGTCTGGCCCGGGCCGTGGACCTGGCCCGCTGGAAGGTAGAAATGCACCGGTCCTGGCACCAGGTGAGAGTGGTTTCGGTGGAGGCACCCGCCCCCGAGGAGGTGCCCCTGGGAGCGCCCATTCCGGTGACGGCCCGTGTTGCCCTGGGCGACATCGTCCCGGACCGGGTGATTGTGGAGACCTACTGCGGCGTCCTCGACTCCCGGGGCACCATCGTGGGGGGCGAGCTGATTCCACTGGACCACGCGGAAGAGGAAGGAGGAGGCACCCACTGCTTCACGGGTGGCATCGAAACCCGGTTCTGCGGCAGGCACGGGTTCATGATCCGGGTCATGCCCCGCCATCCCGAACTGGGCCCGGTTTACGAACAGGGGCTGCTCGTCTGGGGCTGAGCGGCAACGGCTTCAGTTCTGCCCGGTTCCGCCGATAAGTAACCCATGATCGTGACCCAGGAAATAGCCCGGATCGCCCAGGCCCTTCTCAAGGATTCCACGTACTCGCTGGTGGAGGCCCGCTGGCAGACCCTGACGCCCCTCAACCTGACCCCGGGCCAGATGGTACAGGCGGAAGTAATGGCCAACCTGCCGGACAGCCGCTACCTGATCCGGCTGGCAAACCAGCTCCTGCGCATGGAGCTTCCCCTCAACCTCCAGCCGGGGCAGACCGTGGAGTTGACCTTTGTCTCCGAAGAACCGCGCCTCGTCTTCGCCCTGTCCAAGGAGGCGAACTCGGGGGTGCCGGTCCGGATCAGCGACACGGGCCGGTGGCTCAATCAACTGGCCACATCCAGGAACGACGCGACCCAGTCCACGCCGCTCCCCCGGCCGTCGGTCATCCTGCAGGAGCCGCCCCGGGATACGGGCCGCCTGGCTGAAGGGCTGCGCACCGCCCTCACCCGCAGCGGCGTCTTCTATGAGTCGCACCTCTCCCAGTGGGTCAGGGGTGAGCGCCCCCTGGCCGATCTCCTCCGGGAGCCCCAGGGGTCCCTCTCGCGGCTCGCCGTGGCCACGCCCTCCGGCGGCAACAGTGCCTCTCCCGCGCCGGCAAACGGTGGCGCCTCACCCCAGCAGAACGCCTCCCCCCCGGCCTCCCAGCCACCGGGAGGACCGCCCGCTGCCACAACCGATGCGGGGCAAAGGCCTGCCGCAGCCCCGCCACCCGGCAACCAGCCCACGGGCAGCCAGCCAGCCGCCGGCGGGGGGAACGCACCCTCATCTACCGGCAGCCCCGGCGCGCCGCCGGTCGCCACGCCAGCCACCGGAGGTGCGCCACAGGCGCCGGACCAGTCCGGTGCACCGGGACCCTCAGGCACCACGGCACCAGCCGGCGGTGCGTCCGCCACGGACCAGACGCCCCCAGCGCCGCGTCCCGACGGCGGCACCACCGCCCTCCCGGATGCCGAACCGCCGGCCCCGCGGCCCCAGGGGCCGGCGCCGGACGGGACACGTCCTCCGGCACCCCAGGAGCCCCTTCGCTCCGATGCTGCACCGGTAGCCGGCAAACAGCTCCCCGCCCCCCCTCAACCGGACCAGCCATCGCTCCAGGGGCCGGCTCTCCGGCAGGCTCCCCTTCCCGATCCTGCCGCCCAGGACTCCCCGTCCGCGCAGGGCACCACCGTCGTCTCCCAGGCGAGAGGAGAACGCATCACCGTTGACCAGCAGGCGGCGCCCCATCCCCGTGCCTCCAGCGCTCCCGCCGCTGATGGCGACGGGGTTGCGGCCACGGCCCGTGCCGGAGACCCGGTGGCTACGGAACGGGCCGGAGGACTCCGGTATGTCCCGCCCCCTCCCCAGGGGGGGGTAGAGCCCCAGACCATCCCCATCATCAAGGAACAGCTCACGACACTGGCCACGGGGCAGTTCACCTGGAACGGACAGGTCTGGTCCGGCCAGGACATGGGATGGAAGGTGGAGGAGCGCGAGGCCGACGGACGGGGCTCCTCAGCGGAGCGAAGCTGGCAGACGGAAGTGGCCCTTGACCTGCCCAGGCTGGGATCGGTCCGGGCTACCCTCAGCCTCGGCAGCTCCGGGGTAACGGTCAATCTCGCGGCCCGGAGCGAGGAAACCGTAGCGGCCATGAAAGAGGGAAGACTGCGCCTCGAAGAGGCGCTGGATGCAGCCGGCATCCGCATGACCGGCTTCAGGGTGAGCCATGACGACGAATGACCGGGACCGCAAGGCCGTTGCCCTCAGCTATCGGGAAGGGCATTACGCCCCCCAGGTAGTGGCCAAGGGGTACGGCGTCACCGCAGAGGCTATCATCGCCTGCGCCCGGGAGGCCGGAGTCTACGTCCACCAGTCGCCGGAGCTGGTACGCCAGCTCATCCAGGTCGACATCGACTCCTGCATCCCTGCCGATCTCTACCGGGCCGTGGCTGAGCTCCTGGCCTGGCTCTACTGGCTGGAACACGGGGAAGGCGACTAATCTCTCATTTGGGGTTGAACACGGCGCCGAAACCCGTTATCTTTCAACGTGCCGTTGTAATGCCAGATGACAAGAACCGTCGGATTTTCATGTGCCTTCGTACCGTACTCCTTTTCGCAGCGTTCCTCGTCCTGACCGGTTGCACCACCATGGTGTCGCGGGAACGACTGCCATATCCCCTCGCTGACGACAGCTTCGGCGATCCGGTCAAGGTGGTCACCATCCCCCTGCCCGTCATCGCCACAAGCCCCAATGAAGGGCCCATCCTCGGCGGCCTGACCGCATTTCTCCTCCACAACGCCCGGGACGAGGTCAACACCCTCATCGCCCCCCAGGTCAACTACAACCAGAACTTCGGCACCACCTTTTCCCTCTACGGCGCCTTCTTTCCGCTCCCCGAACGCAACTGGGAGTTCAACCTCTCCAAGTCCACCAATGTCAACGAAGACTACGAGGTGCGGCTGAGGGACAAGACCTTCCTCTCCCTCAACGGGAAGCCCCTGGAAACCAACGCCTTCCTCTACTACTTTACCGATGGTTCATCGCGGTTCTACGGCTTCGAATCGGACAGCCTGCAGCAAGACGAAACCAACTACGCCAACCGGGAGTACGGGATCACCCTAGGCGTCGGCTACGACCTGACCGACCAGCTCCAGCTCGTTCTGGGGGAACGCTTCCGCAAGGTGGACATCCGGCCGGGGGCCGTGAGCAAAGCCCCCTACATCCGCGACCGGTTCACCACGTCCGAGGTGCCGGGAGTCAGCGGATTCACCGCCCATGCCCAGAAAATAGCGTTGATCTACAATACCCTGGACGACCGGACCATGCCGACCGGCGGACTCTATGCCCGCGCCTCCCTCGAGGGGAGCGCCGAACTGCTGGGAAGCGACGCCGGCTACCGCCACTACGAGGTGGAGTTGAAGGGATATTTCCCGCTGGATGCGGCCCGCTACATCACCGTGGTGCGGGTCGCCTACAACCAGACCCTGGGGGGCGAGGTCCCCTTCCTGGAGCGGAGCATCCTCGGGGGAGAAACCACCTTGCGCGGCTACGGACGCAACCGCTTCGTCGACTCCAGCTACCTTCTCTGCAACCTTGAGGAGCGGATCAGGCTCTTCCGCTGGAGCATCTTCGACGTGAACACCGATTGGGAGGTTGCCCCGTTCATCGACCTGGGAGCGGTCATGGAATCGCTGGACCGGGCCGAAGCAAAAAGCTTCGAGTTCAACCCGGGCATCGGCTTCCGGGCAGTGGTCCGCCCCAATATCGTGGGCCGGGTGGACATCGGCTTCGGCAACGAGGGGCCGGCGGTTTTCGTGGGACTGGGGTATCCGTTCTGAGGCGGGCCTTCGGCCTGCGAGAGAGAATGGGGCGGCTTACCGGGACAGGCGTGCTCCCTGGCAGGTGCTGCGCCGGATGAATTCCGCGTCGATTGCGGCAAGAACCGCCGACTTTTCCAGGGTCCAGGCAGGTGCCACCAGGTGGTTGGCCGGGGCATCCCCCACCAGGCGATGGACGACGGTGCGGGGATCGAGCCGTTCCAGGAAATCGCAGACGAGCCCCACGTAGTCATCCCGCTCCAGGCAGCCGACCGCCCCCTGGCGGTACATGGCCTCCAGCGGCGTATCCTTCATCACATGGAGGTGGTGGAGCTTCACCCCGTCGATGCCGGCCCTGGTGAGCATCATAGCCGTTGCGAGCATGTCCGCGCCGGTCTCTCCCGGCAGTCCGAGAATCACGTGGGCGCAGAGCCTGATCCCCCGTTGGCGGCAGCGGTCCGCCGCATCCAGGAACGATGCCGCGTCGTGGCCCCGGTTGAGGAGGTCCAGCGTCCGGTCGTGGGACGTCTGCATCCCCAGTTCGAGCCAGAAGTAGGTCGAGCGGGCATACTCGGCCAGAAGATCGATGACCTCCGGAGGGAGACAGTCGGGACGGGTGCCGACGATGAGCCCGGCCACGCCGGGGACCGACAGGGCCTCGTCGTAGAGACGCCGGAGCTGTTCCACCGGGGCGTAGGTATTGGAGTAAGGTTGGAAATAGGCAAGGAATTTCCCTGCCCCGTAGCGCCGCGAGAGGTATGCCATGCCGTGGGCGAGCTGATCGGCCACCCCCAGTTCCGGCCTGATGCCGAAGGAACCCGAACCCCGGCCGCCGCAGAAGATGCAGCCGCCGAGCCCCGTGGTGCCGTCCCGGTTGGGGCAGGTGAAGCCGGCATCCACCGACACCCGCTGCACCCGGCAGCCGAAGACGCGGCGAAGCTCATCGGAAAAGGCGTTGTAGCGCCGCTCCGTCACCGGACCACCTCGAACGTTTTCAGCGTGTCGTTCCAGGTGTATCCCGCGCCGGTCCAGATGCTCTCGACGGTCTTCCAGTCGAGCCCGAGCCCTTTCATCTCTTCGGTGAGATAGTAGGCGGGCATGATCTCGTTGTCATCGATGCGGCCGTCGCCGTTCACGTCGGCCCAGTGGATGCCGGCCACGGTCACCCGTGCCGCGCCTCCCACCGGTTCGCGCCGGGTGCCTCCTTCGCCGGAGCGAACCACCTCGCCGCCGAAATCGACAGCCGTCTTGAGGGGGATCCCGCGAGGCGACAGCAGGGTATAGGAAATCGTCATGGCTCCCGCGCCGGGGGGTATGAGCCACTTGATCTCCCGTGTCCCCGCCTCGCCGGTCACCGGCGGATTGGCGCTCACGAACCGCCAGCCGGCCGGAATACGCTCCTTGAGAATGAAGCCGCTCCCGCCTTCTGCCGGCCGTTCCACCTTTACCTGGACCGGCAGGATCTGGCCCGGCGCACTGTAGGGGGGCAGGGTCCGCTCTGCCTTCAGCCCCGGTGCAGCCCCCCGGAAAAGCACGATACCCAGAATCGCCGCTCCCGCCAGCAGCAGGATGGCCGCAACCCCGAGCCGGCGGCGCGGCGGCGGCTCCGGGGGCGGAATCTCGGCCGGGACGTCCTCCGCCGTCCCCTCCCGCCGGAGGATATCCTCCAGGGATACCTCCAGGGCCTGGGCGAGCTTTTCGGCATTGTCCCGCTTTACCGACGGGTAGCGGTTGTTCTCCCACCGGGAGATGGTGTCGGTCGTCACCCCCACTACGCTGGCCACGTAGAGCTGGGTGAGCCGCTTGGCCTCCCGGATCCGGCGGATGGTTGCCCCATCGATGGCCACGATGGGGGTCGGCGTCCTGTCGCTGTGTTCGGCAAGGTTATCCATAGGCTGCTATTGTAACAGGTTTTG